>JALYWQ010000406.1 GCA_030852625.1 Actinomycetota bacterium | reverse complement strand
CCCCCCCCTGCGCCATCCGAGGAGAGCACCCGACACCCATGGACTTCGCGAAGCTCGGCAACGAGTTCTGGGCCCAGACCGTCGACGGTCTGGCCATCGGGTCCCTCTACGCGCTCATCGCCCTCGGGTACACCCTCGTCTACGGGGTGTTGCGCCTCATCAACTTCGCCCACTCAGAGATCTTCGCCCTCGGGATCTTCGCCTCGGTCTTCATGATCGACGCCATGGGCCTCGATGCCCCGCAGACGGGCTTCGCCCTCGTCGGCACCCTGCTGCTGCTCCTGGTCGTGAGCATGGCGGCCTCGGGCACCGCCGCCCTCGTCATGGAGCGGTTGGCCTACCGACCGCTCCGCCGACGCAACGCGCCTCGCCTCACGGCGCTCATCACCGCCATCGGCATCTCCTTGGTGGTGCAGGAGTTCCTCGCCCTCCGGTACGGGCGGGCCAAGCTCAACTCGCAACGGCTCTTCGAGCGACGCGAGGTCTTCAGCCTCTTCGGCGAACCGGTGAGCAACCACCAGCTGCTCGTGTTCGTCGCCGCCATCGTCCTCATGGTGGCGCTCGACCAGTTCGTGCGACGCAGCCGCCTCGGCCGGGGCATCCGGGCCACCGCCCAGGACGCCGAAACAGCCCAGCTCATGGGCATCAACATCGATCGAGTGGTGATGCTCACGTTCCTCCTCGGCGGCCTGCTCGCCGGGGCCGCCGGGCTCTTCAACGTGATCATCTTCGAGTCGGCCCGCTTCAACATCGGGTTCATCCCCGGGATCAAGGCCTTCACCGCCGCCGTGCTCGGGGGCATCGGCAACGTCAGAGGCGCCCTCCTCGGCGGGATGGTCCTCGGCATCCTCGAGAAGTACGGCGCCTCGCTCTTCGGGGGCGAGTGGACCGACGTGTTCGCCTTCGTCGTGCTGGTCCTCGTCCTGCTCGTCCGACCCAGCGGCCTGCTGGGCGAGACGCTGGGGAGGGCGCGGGCATGAGCGCCGTCCTCGACCGCGTGCGGGGCGTCTCCATCGTCGACCCGCTCACCCGCCGGTGGGAGCGCCTGCCCGTGTGGGCCAAGGCCCTGCTGCTCCTCGCCCTGCTGGCGTTCGTGATCTGGTACCCGAGCACGCTGCGGCCCTACTGGCAGAGCGTGCTCTTCTTCCCGGTGGGCGTCTACATCCTGCTGGCCCTCGGCCTGAACGTGGTGGTCGGGCTCACCGGCATGCTCGACCTCGGCTACGTGGCGTTCTTCGCGGTGGGCGCCTACGCCACCGCCAAGCTCACGGCCGGTGACGGCGCCTTCACCGCGTGGGAGGTCGTCATCATCGTCATCGTGCTGGCGATGGTCGCCGGGGTGGCGCTCGGCGGGCCGACCCTTCGACTACGCGGTGACTACCTCGCCATCGTCACCCTCGGCTTCGGCGAGATCGTGCGCATCGTGGCGCAGAACACCGAGTCGCTGGGCAAGGCCCGCGGCATCACCGGCATCCCCCACCCCACCAGCCTGCCCGGCCTCGACTTCGAGGCCCGACCGGTGGAGCCGCTCCCCTACGTGTACCTGGCTCTCGGGGCGATCGTCCTCGCCATCTTCCTCATCGGCCGGCTCAAGAAGTCCCGCGTGGGCCGGAGCTGGAACGCCATCCGGGAGGACGAGGACGCCGCCGAGCTCATGGGCGTGCCCACCTTCAAGATGAAGCTCTGGTCCTTCGCCATCGGCGCCTCCACCGGCGGCCTCGGCGGGTGGGTGTACGCCTCCAAGGTCGGCTTCATCAACCCCGACACCTTCCCGCTGAACCTGTCGTTCCTGATCCTCGCCGCCGTGGTGCTCGGCGGGCTCGGGTCCACCGCCGGCGTCATCGCCGGGGCCTTCGCGGTGGGCTTCCTCCCCGAGTACCTCCGGGCCTTCTCGGGGGGCGACGAGATCCTCGGGTTCCTCAACAACGTCACCGGCGGCGAAGCCAACAACATCACCGAGTACCGCTTCTTCCTGTTCGGCCTGGCCCTCATCCTGATGATGATCTTCCGACCCCAGGGCCTCATCCCGAGCCGCCAGCGGGCCGCCGAGCTCAGCGAGGCCACCGGCGAGGGTGGCATGGCCGCCGTGGCCGGTGTCGACCAGGCCGACGTGGTCGCCGACCTCGAGGCCACCGGGGCGTCGACCCTCGAGGTGCCATCCGACGTCGAGCTGCCCGACGACCACCTCACCCGTGCGCACGAGGTGGCCGACGAGGTGCTCGTCCTCGACGATCTCACCATGCAGTTCGGCGGCGTCGTCGCCCTCAACGGGGTGTCGATCACGATCCACGCCGGCCAGATCTTCGGGATCATCGGCCCCAACGGCGCCGGCAAGACCACGGTGTTCAACTGCATCACCGGGGTCTTCCAACCCACGAGCGGCGACATCCGCCTCGAGGGCGTGTCGGTCGTCGGGAAGAAGCCCCATCGGATCACCGAGGCCGGCATCGCCCGCACGTTCCAGAACATCCGCCTCTTCCCGAACATGACGGCGCTCGAGAACATCATGGTGGGCGCCGACGCCCGCCACACCACGAGCGTGCCCGGCGCCATCGTCGGGAGCCCCAAGCACGGTCGGGAGGAACGGCTCGGACGGGACGAGGCCATGCGGCTGCTCGAGTTCGTCGGCATCGCAGCCCGGTCCGACGAGGTGGCCCGCAACCTGCCCTACGGCGACCAGCGACGGCTCGAGATCGCCCGGGCCATCGCCACCCAGCCGAAGGTGCTCCTGCTCGACGAGCCGGCGGCGGGGTTCAACCCGGCCGAGAAGCAGGCCCTGGTCGAGCTGATCCGGCACATCTGCAACTCCGGCCTCACCGTCGTGCTCATCGAGCACGACATGGACGTCGTCATGGAGGTGTGCCACCGCATCGCCGTCATCGACTTCGGCCAGAAGATCGCGGAGGGCCTCCCCGAGGAGATCCAGACCGACGAGCGGGTCATCCAGGCCTACCTGGGGGTGGCGGCCGATGCTCCTTGAGCTCGAGGACGTCCGCGTCCACTACGGCAAGGTCGAGGCGCTGAAGGGCGTGAGCGTGGAGGTCGCCGAGGGCGAGATCGTCACCCTCATCGGGGCCAACGGCGCCGGCAAGACCACCACGTTGAAGACCATCTCCGGGGTGCGCCCCGTCACGAGCGGCCACATCCGCTTCGACGGGGAGGACGTCACCGGGTTGGCGCCCCACAAGCTGGTCGAACGGGGCCTCTGCCAGGCCCCCGAGGGCCGCGGGATCTTCCCCGGCATGAGCGTCCTCGAGAACATCGAGATGGGCGCCTACGCCCGTCGCAACAAGGACATGGCCGCCGACCTGGCGCGGGTCTACGAGCTGTTCCCGAGGCTCCACGAGCGCAAGGACCAGCCCGGCGGCACGTTGTCGGGCGGCGAGCAGCAGATGCTCGCCATCGGCCGGGCGCTGATGGCCCGACCCAAGGTGCTGCTGCTCGACGAGCCGTCGATGGGACTGGCCCCGAAGCTGGTGGCGCAGATCTTCGAGATCATCACCGAGATCAACCAGCAGGGCACCACGATCCTGCTCGTGGAGCAGAACGCCACCCAGGCGCTCCAACGGGCCCACCGGGCCTACGTCCTCGAGGTCGGCCGGGTCGTGAAGACCGACGATGCCAATGCCCTGCTCGACGACGACGCCGTCCGTCAGGCGTACCTCGGCGGCAAGAAGTCGGGCAGCTGAGCTACGCAGCGAGGCCGACGGCGGCGAGGACCTCGTCGAGGCTCGCCACCATGCC
>JALYWQ010000331.1 GCA_030852625.1 Actinomycetota bacterium | reverse complement strand
GCGCTGGATGGCCAGCGCGACGGCCTCGCCGAGGGTGCAGTCGCCGTCCAGGTGGCCGAGCAGCTCCTTGTAGCCGAGGGCCTGGGCCGCCGTGCGGGAGAGGCCGTTGGGGTGGGCGACGAGCCGTTCCACCTCGGCCAGCAGGCCGTCGGCCAGCTGGGTGGCGTAGCGGGCCTCGATGCGCGCACTCAGGTCGTCGGCCTCCCGAGCCACCCCCACCAGGGTGAACGGCGTGGGCGGGAAGGCGTCGAGCCCGGGGCCGAAGCTGGAGAAGGGCTGCCCACTGCCGAGGGTCACCTCGAGGGCCCGCACGATCCGCCGGCGGTTGCCGGGCTCCATGCGGCCCGCCGCCACGGGGTCGAGCTCGGCCAGGCGCCGGTGCAGGGCTTCGGTGTCGGGGTCGACCTCGAGCTCCTCCCGCACGGCGGGGAACTGGCCAGGGATCGTGAGGTCGTCGACCACCGCCTGCACCCAGAGCCCGGTGCCGCCGACGAGGAGGGCCCGCTTCCCCCGCTCGTGGATGTCGCGCAGGACCGCTCGGGCCTCGGCCTGGAACCACGCCACCGACGCCTCCTCCCACGGGTCGAGCACATCGAGGAGGTGGTGGGGCGCGGCGGCCTGCTCGGCCACCGTGGGCTTGGCGGTGCCGATGTCCATCCCGCGGTACACCTGCATGGAGTCGACCGTGACCAGCTCCCACGCCGGGTCCCGCTCAGCGAGCGCCAGCGCGAGCGCCGACTTGCCCGACGCCGTCGCCCCGACGAGCACCGCGTCGGGCCGGGGTCGGTTCACCCGACGAGGAGGGGCAGGCGGGTCTTGTGCCGGGCCGGCACGGTGACCTCCACCAGCTCGCCCCGCAGGTGGTGGGGCGCCGCGCTCGTGACGCGGACCGTGGCGTAGGTGCCGGGCCGGATGGCCTCGCCGGCGAAGTGGATGAGCTTGTTCTGCCGGGTGCGGCCGGTGAGCACGGTGGGATCCTTGCGGGACGGCCCCTCCACGAGCACCTCCTCCACCCGTCCGACGCGGGCTTCGTGCTTGGCCAGGCCGCTGCGCTGCACCACCACGTCGAGGCGGGCGAAGCGCTCGGCCACGACGTCGGCGGGCACGAAGCGGTCGGTCCACGCGGCGGCCTCGGTGCCGGGACGGGGGCTGTAGATGAAGGTGTAGGCGCTGTCGTACTCGGCCGCTGCGGCCACCTCGAGGGTGCGCTCGAAGTCGTCGTCGGTCTCACCCGGGAAGCCCACGATGATGTCGGTGGTGACGGCCAGGTCGGGCATCGCGGCGCGGGCCGCCGCGAGGCGTTCGAGGTAGCGCTCGGCCGTGTAGCCGCGGTGCATGGCGGCCAGCACCCGGTCGCTCCCCGACTGGAGCGGCAGGTGGAGGTGCTCGCACATCTCGGGGGTGGTGGCCATGGCCGCGATGGTCTCGGGGCGAAGGTCCTTCGGATGCGGGCTCGTGAAGCGGACCCGGCGGATGCCGTCGACGGCCCCCACGCTCCGGAGCAGGTCGGCGAAGAGCGGCCGCACCCGCGTGGTGCCGTCGGCCTGACGGGCGGCGAGGGTGAGGTCGCGGCCGTAGCTGTTCACGTTCTGGCCCAGGAGCGTGACCTCGCTCACGCCGTCGGCGGCGGCCAGCTCCACCTCGAGCACGATGTCCTCGAAGGGGCGGCTCAGCTCCTTGCCCCGCACGGCAGGCACGATGCAGAAGGCGCAGCTGTTGTCGCAGCCGATCTGGATGGTGACCCACCCGGTGTAGGGCAGCTCCCGCTTCACCGGCAGGGCCGACGGGAAGGTGTCGAGGTCGTCGGCGACGGTCTCCTCGAGGACCTCCACGATCGAGCGACCCTCGGCGCGCGACTCGGCGAGGAGCTCGGCGGCCCGGTGCACGTTGTGGGTGCCGAAGACCACATCGACGTGGCCGGCCTTCTGCACCACGAGGTCGCGGTCCTTCTGGGCCAGGCAGCCGCCCACCATGATCTGCAGGTCGGGCCGCCGGTCCTTCTCCGACTTCAGGTGGCCGAGGGTGCCGTAGAGCTTGTTGTCGGCGTTCTCCCGGATGCAGCAGGTGTTGAGCACCACGACGTCGGCGTCCTGCACGCTGTCGGTGGCCTCCATCCCGTCGGCCTCCAGCAACCCCGCGATCCGCTCCGAGTCGTGCTCGTTCATCTGGCACCCGAAGGTGCGCACGAAGAAGCGGCGTGCGGGTTCCTCACTCACGGGGCAATTCTCGCATGCACGTTCACCAGCGCCTCAATGGCGTTGGTCAGCCGTCACGG
>JALYWQ010000326.1 GCA_030852625.1 Actinomycetota bacterium | reverse complement strand
CCTGCCCCACCGGCCGGCCTCCCAAACCCCCGGAACCGTTCGGTGGGGGCGGCGGGTGCTCGACCCCTTAGGGGGTTCGCCGGGCCCGACGCCCGTCCACCCAACCGCCCAGGCCGACGGCGATGCCGACCGCCGCTCCACCGATGCCACGCACGTGATCCCGGCCCGAGAGGTCGTCCTTGTTGGCCAGGCCCCCCACGAAGTCGGCGCCATCGGCTCCAGCGGACGCGAGGAACCAGTTGCCGACCGAGGGTGCGTCGCGCAGGCCGGCCCAGAGCAGACCGCCGCCGATCAGCGCGTCCCGGTAGCCCATCGAGCGCAGCAGCAACCTGGCGGTGGGGTCGGTGGCCTCCCGCTCGGACCACAGCCGTTGGGCGGCCTCGGGGGCGATGAGGAACGAGATCCCGGATGCGGCGCGGAGCCCTCCGACGACGACTGCAGCTCGATGCACCCTCGTATCCTTGCCGAGGATTCAACCGGCGTCGCCGTACGATGCTGCGTGGTCACTCCCCCGGACTACCTGCAGCGGATCCTCACGGCGCGCGTGTACGACGTGGCCGTCGAGACACCGCTCGAACTAGCGCCGCTCCTGTCGGAGCGCACGGGAGCCACCGTCCTCATCAAGCGGGAGGACGAACAAGCGGTCTTCAGCTTCAAGGTGCGCGGAGCGTTCAACAAGATGGCCACGTTGACGTCCGAGGAGTTGGCCGCCGGCGTGGTGTGCGCGTCGGCCGGCAACCACGCGCAGGGGGTGGCCGTCGCAGCCGAGCGTCTGGGGTGCCGGGCCACGATCGTGATGCCGAGCACCTCGCCCCGAGTGAAGGTCGACGCGGTGCTGGCCCTCGGCGCCGAGGTGGTGCTCCACGGGGAGACGTACTCCGATGCCGCCACCTACGCCGAGCAGCTCGTCGTGGAGCGGGGTGCCGTGGCGGTCCACCCCTTCGACGATCCCGACGTGATCGCCGGCCAGGGCACCATCGCGATGGAGGTGCTCCACCAGCACGGTGGCCCGATCGATGCCGTGTTCGTCCCTGTCGGTGGCGGCGGGCTCATCGCCGGCATGGCCGCCTACATCAAGGCCGTGCGACCGGAGATCCGCGTGGTCGGTGTGCAGGCGGCCGACTCCGACGCCATGGTCCGGTCCGTCGCGGCGGGGGAACGGGTGGAGCTGACCGACGTGGGCCTGTTCTGCGACGGCACCGCGGTGCGCCTCGTCGGGGAGGAGACGTTCCGGCTCGTGAAGGAGCTGGTCGACGAGTTCATCGTCGTCGACACCGATGCCGTGTGCGCGGCGATCAAGGACGTCTTCCAAGACACCCGCGCCGTGCTCGAGCCGGCCGGCGCGCTCGCGGTGGCGGGGTTGAAGGCCTACGCCGAACGCGATCCCCAGCCCGGTCGAACCTTCGTGGCCGTGGCCAGCGGCGCCAACATGAACTTCGACCGCCTCGGCTTCGTGGCCGAGCGGGCCGAGGAGCAGGAGGCGCTCTTCGCGGTCACCATCCCGGAGGAGCGTGGCTCCTTCCGGCGCTTCTCCGAGCTGGTCGGCCCACGCGCCGTCACCGAGTTCAACTACCGGATCTCCGATGCCGACGAGGCCCACGTGTTCGTCGGTGTGGCCACCCTCGATCGCGCTGACTCCACCGCCATCGCGCAAGGCTTCACCGACGCCGGCTTCGCCACCGTCGACCTCACCCATGACGAGCTGGCCAAGGAGCATGTGCGCCACATGGTCGGCGGGCGCAGCGGCCTGGCCGAGGACGAACGGCTCTTCCGCTTCCTGTTCCCCGAGCGACCCGGCGCCCTCATGCGGTTCCTCGCCCACATGCGATCAGACTGGAACATCAGCCTCTTCCACTACCGCAACCAGGGTTCGGACTACGGGCGGGTCCTCGTCGGTCTGCAGGTCCCGCCGGAGGACGACGACGCGCTCGCCGAGTTCCTCGATGGTCTCGGCTTCCCCTACGAGGACGAGTCGGACAACCCCGTCTACCGGTTGTTCCTCCGCTGATGGTGCGACCCCGGGGCCGACCGCCGGGCGGTGGCGTGGCCCACTCCACGGAGGAGCTGCTCGACCGGGCCCTCGAGGCCTTCGCTGAGCGAGGCTTCGAAGGCACGTCGGTGCGCGAGCTGGCCCGGGACCTCGGTGTCAGCCACAACCTCATCCCGCAACGCCTCGGTTCCAAGGAGGACCTCTGGTTCGCGGCCGTCGACCGGGGGTTCGGGTTCCTCGCCGTCGAGCTCACGTCGGTGCTCGTCGAGGTGAACGACGCCGATGACGACCTGGCTCGGCTCCGCGCCCTGGTGCGTCGCTTCATCGAAGC
>JALYWQ010000322.1 GCA_030852625.1 Actinomycetota bacterium | reverse complement strand
GGCCGACACCTCGCGGCCGCGCTCCTCCTGCGCTCGGGCCTGGGCCCGGCGGCGGCGGTCGCTGTTGCGGCGGCCTTCGACTCGGTCGAGCTCCCCGGCGAGGTGGTCCCAGAAGTCGGGCCCGTGATCGGGCACCCGCATCCGGCGCACGGCGTCGCGGATGGCGCCGTCGGTCTCGGTCATGCGGACGCCTCGTCGAACAACAGGCGGCGAAGGCGGGCCCGGGCCCGGCTGAGGCGCGACGCCACGGTGCCCGGCGCGATGCCGAGGATCTCGGCCGCCTCACGGTGGTCGAAGCCCTCGCCGTCGACCAGCACGACCGTGACCCGCTGGTCGGTGGGGAGGTCGGCCAGGGCGAGGCGGACCTGCTCGGAGGTGCTCACCACCTGCTCGGGGCCGGGCCGGCTCGACTCGTGGTCGTAGCCCTCCTCCATGCGCTCCGGGGCCCGCTTCTGGCGGCGGAGCTCGTCGATGCAGGCGTTGTAGGTGATGCGGTAGAGCCAGGCGCCGAAGTCGCTGCCGGGGCGGAAGCGGTGGAGGCCCTTGAAGGCGTTGAGGTAGGCGTCCTGGAGGGCGTCGTCCATGCGGCCCCGGTCGACCATGAGCCGGTAGGCGAGGGTCCGCATCCGGGCGTCGTGCCGGCGCAGGAGCTCGTCGAAGGCCGAGCGGTCGCCGTGGCGGGCCAGCTCGACGAGGTCGACATCGGAGTTCGTCGCGGACGGCAAGGACATGGGTCGGGGGGCCCTGCGACCGCTCCGCCGCTCGGGTTGCATCGATGCTATTCGAGCCGGGAGCGTGGGAACACCTCTTCCGGCGGTGGTCGTGTGCACAGAGGAACTACGTCCCAGGGCGCCGATCCGTTCCCGATCCGTTCGGATTGGGGAAGATCCGGGTCATGGCCAGGGTCCTCCGACGCACGGTGCTGGGCGGTTTGGTGCTGTTCGCGCTGCTCCAGCTCGTCCCCTACGGGTGGTGGCACTCGAACCCGCCGGAGAGCTCGGTGCTGCGGATCCGGGACGATCGGGCGGCGTCGCTGTTCGAGGCCGCCTGCGCCGACTGCCACAGCAACCGCACCGATTGGCCGATCTACAGCTACGTGGCGCCGATGTCGTGGCTGGTGCGGCGTGACGTGGAGGCCGGCCGGCGGGCGTTCAACATCTCCGAGTACGCCACCACCGAGCACGACGCCGACGACGCCGCCGACGAGGTCGAGGACGGCTCCATGCCCCCAACCCAGTACAAGCTCGCCCACCCCGACGCCCGCCTGTCAGCAAGGGAACGAGCCGACCTAGCCGACGCCCTAGCGGCGCTCGAGGACGAAGCCGAAAAGAAGCCCGACGACGCCGACGACGAGGCCGACGACCGAGACGGCACCAACAGCGGCCCCGGCTGACATCCACCCCCACCCAACGCAACCCGGGGCCCGGGGTTGCCGAAAACCGCAACCCTCGCCCCCAGGTTGGAGTTCTCTGGTCGACCTGACGGCCCTGACAGCCCTCGCGGGGTTGGGCGTTAGGGGGTGGGGGTGCCGGTTATTGGTAGGTCTGTCGTGTCGGGGGTGGCCTTGGTGGCGCCTTGGTCGACGACCAGGACCGCGGTGGCGTCCTTGGCGGGCTCGGCGAGCAGGCCGGGGAACACGCCGACGACCATCGTGATCGTGAGCGACACGGCCAGTGCCAGGCCGGCGGTGAACGGGACGTGGATGGGGCGGGGCTCCGGCAGGTCCTCGTCGGACGTCATGTACATCGACACGATGATCCGCAGGTAGAGGAACGCCGCGATGACCGCCGAGACCATGGCGATGATGGCCAGCCACGTGGAGCCGGCGTCGACGGCGGCGGAGATCACGTAGAACTTGGCGAAGAAGCCCGACGTGAGCGGCACACCGGCCTGGGCGAACAGGAACAGCGCGAACACGAGCGCCAGCACCGGGCGCTGCTTGGCCAGGCCACGGAAGTCGTCGAGCGACGTGTCGATGTCGCCCTTGCGGCTCACGACCGTGACGACCCCGAAGCTGCCGGCCACGAGCGCGGTGTAGGCGGCCAGGTAGAACAGCGCCGACTCGATGCCGCGATCGGTGGCGGCCTGCACGCCGAGCAGGATGAACCCGGCGTGGTTGATCGACGAGTAGGCGAGCATCCGCTTCACGTCGGTCTGGACGACGGCCAGCACCGAACCGGCGAGCATGGTGATCGCGGCGATGGCGAACACGATCGGCTGCCAGTCGAGCCGATACGAGTCGAGACCGAGGTGGAACACCCGGAGCAAGCCGGCGAAGCCGGCGACCTTCACACCCGATGCCATCCACGCCACGCTCGGGGTGGGCGCACCCTGGTACACGTCGGGCGTCCAGAAGTGGAACGGCACCGCGGCGACCTTGAAGGCGAAGCCCACGAGCAACAGCGCCACGCCCACGAGGAGCAGGCCGTTGTTGGTGAGCACCGTGGTCGACAGGAACTCCGAGATCGTCACCAGGTTGGTGGACCCGGTGGCGCCGTAGATCAGCGCGATGCCGTAGAGGAAGAAGGCCGACGAGAACGCGCCGAGCACGAAGTACTTCACACCGGCTTCCTGCGAGGTGACCTTCCGCAGGTGCATGGCGGCGAGCACGTACACGGCGATCGAGAGGATCTCGAGCCCGAGGAACATCACGATGAGGTCGTTGGCCGACGCCATCATCACGCCGCCCGACGCCGACAGCAGCACGAGCACGTAGGGCTCGGCGCCCTCCATGCCCTCCCGCCGCAGCCAGTTGTCGAGCAGCAGCACCGACAGGATCACGGCGGCGCAGATGGTGAAGGTGGCGAAGATCGAGAACCCGTCGACCCCGACGGCCTGGCCGACGGTGGAGAACGGACCGCGGGTGCTGTCCTGCACCCGGTTCCACAACGGAACGGCCGTGGCCATCGCGGCGATGGCGACGAGCGACGTGGACAGGGCGTAGGCACCAGGGGCGGCCCGGCGACGGACGACCGCATCGATGACGAGCAGCAGCAGCGCGCCGCCGATCAGGCACAGCACCGGCGCCAGCGCCGACCATGCCACCTCGACGTTGTCGATCGGCGTGGGCGAGGTGTCGAGCGGCTGCAACAGGGTGGCGAGCATCAGTGGCCCTCCCCCTCGTCGGCGCCGTCGTCGTGGGACGAGCCCTTGGCGACCTCGGGCTGGCGGTAGGTGCTGTTGTCCTCGATGTGGGTCACGAGCTTGTCGACGGCCGGCTCGATGCGGTCGAGCACCGGCTTCGGGTAGACGCCGAGGAACACGATCAGCCCGAGGAGGGGGGCCATCACCAGGCCCTCCTTCCAGGTGAGGTCGGGCGTGTCGGCGTTGTCCTCGTCGGGCTCGCCGTGGAAGACCCGCTGGTAGGCCCAGAGCAGGTACACGGCGGCGAGGATCACACCGGTGACGGCCACGACCGTCCACCAGCGGCGGGTGAGGAACGAGCCCACGAGGATCAGGTACTCGCCGGCGAAGCCGTTGAGGCCCGGCAGACCGATGGAGCTCAGCATGACGACGGTGAACACCCCGGCGAGCACCGGCGCCGACTTCTGCAGCCCCTTGAGCTTGGCGATCTCGCGGGTGTGGCGACGGTCGTAGATCATGCCGACGAGGAGGAAGAGGGCGCCGGTGGAGATGCCGTGGTTGACCATCTGCAGCACGCTGCCCTGGATGCCCTGCGTGGTGAGGGCGAAGGTGCCGAGCACGATGAAGCCGAGGTGGGCGACCGAGGAGTACGCCACCAGCCGCTTGAGGTCCTTCTGCATGGCGGCGGCGATGGCGCCGTAGACGATGCCGATCACGCCGAGGGTGACGAGCCCCGGTGCGAACCACACGGTGGCTTCGGGGAACAGGTAGAGGCCGAAGCGCACGAACCCGTAGGTGCCCAGCTTCAACATCACGCCGGCGAGGATCACCGAGCCCGCCGTGGGTGCCTGGGTGTGGGCGTCGGGCAGCCAGGTGTGGAGCGGGAAGAGCGGCACCTTCACGGCGAAGGCCACGGCGAAGGCCAGGAAGATCCAGCGGGCCGCGCTCCAGTCGATCGGGTTGGCGCTCGACGACGTGTCCTTCAGGTGCTGGGCCTCACCGATCTCCACGAGGTCGAACGAGAGCGCGGGGTCTTCGGGCGTGCCGGAGAGCTCGGCGTCGCGGGCCTCGTTGATGGCCCCCAGTTCCGCATCGCGCTCGGCGTTGATCTGCCCGATGGCGGCGTCGCGCTCGCCGGTGATGGCCTCGTACTGGAGGCTCAGCTGCTCGAAGGCGGCCTGACCCTCCGGCGAGTCGAGGTTCAGGGCCTGGGCCTGCTCCTCGAGCGGGGCGATGGCCGCTTGGGCCGCGGCGTCGATGGGTGCGATCCGGGACTGGGCCTCCTCCTGCACGGCGGCGGCCTGCTCGCCGTACTCGGCGGCGATCGCGTCGCGGGCGGCCATGACGTCGTCGCGCTGCGCGTCACGGTGGAGGAAGGCCAGGCTCACGATGCCGACGAGCATCAGGGCCGAGCCGAGCATCGTGAAGATGAAGAACTTGAGCGCCGCGTAGACCCGCTCGGCGTAGCCCCACCCGCCGATGAGGAAGTACATCGGCACGAGCACGATCTCGAACATCACGAAGAAGACGAAGAGGTCGAGGGCGCAGAAGACGCCGATGCAACCGGCCTGCAGCACGAGCAGCCACGAGTAGTACGGCTTCGGGTCGTGGTGGGGCGTCACGGCCACGATGGCGAGCGGGAACAGGAGCCCCGACAGCACCACCAGGAACAGCGAGATCCCGTCGACGCCGAGGTGCCAGGAGATCCCGAAGTCCGAGATCCACGACCGGTCGACCACGAACTGGAAGCCGGCGTCGTGGCGGTCGAACGACGCCATCACCCACAAGGTGATGGCCCCGGTGCCAGCCGAGAACAGGAGGGCGACGAGGCGGTGCAGTTCGGTCCGGGCCTTGGGCACGAGGGCCACGGCGAGGGCGCCGATGAACGGCAGCACGATCGCGGCGGTGAGCGGCGAGGTGCCGACTGCGGACGCGTGACCGCCGGCTTCGGAGGCGAGGACGGAGGCGAGCATCAGAAGGTCACCCGGGTGAGGAAGTAGACGAGCAGGGCGACCACGCCGACGGTGACGCCGAGGGCGTAGCTCCGCACGTAGCCCGACTGGAGGAGGCGCAAGCCGCGACCGGCACCGGCCACGGCACCGGCGGCGCCGTTCACCGCCCCGTCGACCACGGTCTTGTCGAAGGTGGCCACGCCCTCGAAGGCGGCCCGGCCGGGCCCACCCACGAAGGCCGAGATGGAGCTGTCGTAGTACCAGCCCTCGGCGAGGATCTTGGGCTCCACCGGCTTCACCCGCTTCTGCAGGTAGACGGCTGCGGCGGCGGCGATCCCGAGCAGGCCGGCCACGACGGCGATGCCGGCCAGGCCCACTTTGGTGCCGGTGGCGACGTCGATCACGCGCTCGTTGTGGTGGACGACCGGTTCCAGCCACTGCTCGAGGAACTTCACGTCGTGGGTGAAGGGCAGGTTGAGCCCGCCGCCCACGATGGCCAGCCCGGCGAGGACGACGAGCGGCAGCGTCATCAGCCACGGCGACTCGTGCGGCGTGA
>JALYWQ010000315.1 GCA_030852625.1 Actinomycetota bacterium | reverse complement strand
GGCCACCACGCCGACGCCGGCGGCGACCAGGGACGCCAACCCGGGCGTCCGGCTGTCGCCGAGGGCGTAGAAGGCGCGCGACAGGAGCAGGAACGCGCTGTAGGGGAAGAGACCCACGGCCAGGGTGGCCAGACCGGCCGCGAGCAGGCCGGGGCCCGTGGCCTCCGCCTCCCCGAAGCTGACGACCCGCATGGCCGGCAGCGCGAGCGCCACCATGCCCGCAGTGACGGGGATGGTGAAGATGGCGATCCGCTCGAGGCCCCAGCGGACCGAAGCGCGGAACCGCTCGAGCCCGTCATCCTGGGCCTCGACGACCAGCTCCGGGAGGATCGCCGTGTGCACCGGCTGGGCGAGGATCGCGTAGGGGGCGAGGAAAAACACCCACGCTGCCTGGTAGGCCACCACCGCGCCCGCTTCGCTGCCGCCGAGCACGATGGCGCCACCGAGGAGGATCCCCGCTCCTGTGTGGAGGACCACGCCCCAGCCCGCGTGGCGGAGAACCCCTCGCACCTGTTCGTCGAGCTGCCACCGTGGCCGCAACCGGAAGCCGGTGGCTCGGCAGGCGGCGAGGAGGATCGCGACGTAGGCCACCACGCCACCGGTGCCGGCGGCCACGAGCAGCCACCGCTCGCCGGTGCTCAGATCGAAGCCGGGGTCGTCGCCGACCGACGCGCCGAACACGAGGAGGGCGGCCACCATCACCACGGTGTTGCCGATGGGCGCCGCCACGGTCACCGCGAAGCGGCGCTTGGCCTGGAGGACCCCGGAGGCGATGGTGCCGGCGGCGTAGAGGACGATCTGGGGGATGAAGAGGCGGAGGAGGAAGGTGACCAGCTCGCGCTGCTCCCCGGCCACGTGCTCCGGCACCCCGAGGGTGAGGGCGTGGGCCAGCCAGGGGGCGGCCAGGATCCCGACGACGCTGATGGCCCCCATCCCGAGGATGGCGACCCCCAGGACCCCGCCGGCCACCCGTTCCGCATCTCGGTCCCGTCCACCCTCCAGCAGGGTGACGAACGTGGGGACGAGCACGGCGGAGAGCGCGCCGGCCGCGAGCAGCTCGAAGAGGACGTTGGAGAGGGAGTTGGCCGACTGGAAGGCGTTGCCGAGGTAGCTGGTGCCGAGGACCGCGGCCAGCACCAGCACCCGCCCGAACCCGATGGCCCGGGAGATGGCCGCCACGGCCCCCATCCCGGCCGCGGCCCGGGACGTGCCGGTGCTCACGTGGGGTCGGCTGGTGGCGGGAGGAGGCGGCTGGCGCCGGGGGCGACGCCGTAGTGGCCGACCCGGCCCTCGCCGAGGTCGGCGACGGCGAGGACCAGCGCAGCCCGACCCGCAGCCAGGTCGAGGTCGTCGATGGTGGACACCTTGTCCTTGGTGACTTCACCCTCGCGAAGCGGGCCCACGAACGCGGTCCGACGGGCGTCCTCGCTCACCGGGCCCCGCTCGCCGTCGGGCAGCGGCGTGGCGCCCTGGACGGCGACCGCAGCCGGTGGTCCGGCCGACGCCAGCTCCTCGGCCAGGCCCTGGGCGAACACCGCTGCGCCGGCCGCCGGTGCCAGTCCGGACACGACCACGTACCGCACGGAGGTCGGTGGCAGGAGCACCCGGGGATCGGGGGCGCCTGGCATCGGCTCGTAGTCGATGTAGCCGGCCTGCACGAACGCGGCGATGAGGGCGGGCTCCTCCGGGAGCAACGGCGGATCCACCGCCTCGGGTGGCGCGGGCTGGGTGGCCGACGCCATCAGGTCGGCCAGTCGGATGGCGCTGTTGCGCCGGAGTCGGTCGGCGTCGCCCGTGGTGAGGTCGAGCACGTCGGCCAGGTCCTCGGTGTCGGATCGCTCGGTGAGGGCCCAGCGCTCCGTCAGCCACCAGGTGCCGGCGACCTGCGCCCCCGCACTGGCGAGGGTCGCCCGGGTCTGGTTCACGAGGTTCTCGTCGCTGCCGCGGGTGGCGATCACCAGGAGGGGCACCCCGTCCAGCTGACCGGCGAGGAGTTGTTCCGGCAGCTCGGCGGCCAGCTCGGCGTCCCGCTCGTTGGCCCGGTCGACCTGGCCCCGGAGGTCCTCGATGTCCCGCCGCGTCTCGCTCACCTCGGCCGACACGTCGCTCAGCTGGTTGTTGAGGTTGTCCACCGTGACCCGGTCGAGGAAGGTCGAGCCCAGGGTCAGGCCGATCCCGAGGGCCAGGAAGACGGCTGTGATGCTGACGATGTGGTAGCGGAGGTTGATCACGACGACCTACGAGGTGAGGGTGAACCAGTAGCCACGGAGCACGAGGCGCACCGGTTCGCTGATGAGGGTGATCACCACGAGGGTGAACAGGGCGGAGAGGACGAGCAGGGCGAGGTCGCCCTTGCGGACGCTGTGGTGGTAGAGCCGGCTCACACCCTTGGCATCGACGAGGATCGGCCCCACCTTCATGCGGACGAGGAACGTCGAGGCCATGCCGGCCCGCCCCTTGTCGAAGAACTCCACCATCGAGTTGTGGGTTCCCACCGCCACGATGAGCTCGGCGCCCTTCTCGTAGGCCAGGAGCATGGCGATGTCCTCGCTCGTGCCCTCGGCGGCGTACACGACGTGCTCGAGCCCGAGGTCGTCGAGCCGCTTGGCGCCCGGCGCCCGGCCGTCGGTGTAGCCGTGCACCACGAGGGTGGCACCGCAGCGCAGGGCCCGTTCGCTCACCGAGTCCATGTCACCGATGATGAGGTCGGGCGTCTGGCCGATCTCCAGGAGGGCGTCGGCTCCGCCGTCGACCCCCACCAGCAGCGGGACCATCTCGCCCAGGTAGCCGCTGCGCCGAAGCGTGTCGAGGTCCTCCTTGTACTCCGCCCCACGCACCACGATCAGGACGTGCCGGCCCTTCATCTCGAGGTCGATGTCGGGGATGTCCGGATCGTCGATGAGCAGGTGCCGTTCCTGACTGAGGTACGACAGGGTGTTCTCGGCGAACTGCTCCAGCTCGAGGCCCATCGACTGCCGGGCCGCTTCCACCCGCTCCTCGATGAGCTGCATGCTCTGGCGGGTGCCGGAGGCGACCACGGTCCCGTCGACCACCACGTCGCTGCCGACCACCGTGACGCGCTGCCCCTCCTTGATGCGCTCGAGGACCTCGGCGCCCACGTCGTCGACCAGCGGGATCCCCGCCGCACACACGAGGAGCGGGCCGACGTTGGGGTAGCGCCCGCTGATCGATGGCGACGCGTTGATCACCGCTCCCGCCTGCGCCTCGACGATGGTCTCGGCCGCCACGCGATCGAGGTCCTGGTGGTCGATCACCATCACGTCCCCGGGTTGCACCCGCTTCACGAGTCGCTTGGTGCGGTTGTCGACGCGCGCGAAGCCCGTCACCACCTCCGCTTCCCGTTCCCGTCGCGCCACTAGTGCGTCCGCTGCTCGGCGGCCAGGGCGAGGAGCTCCTCGGCGTGGGCCTGCCCCACCTCGCTGTCGGGCTGGCCCGACAACATGCGGGTGAGCTCGACGACGCGCTCGGCGCTGTCGAGCTGGGAGACGAGGGCCACGGTGGAATCATCGCCTGACTCCTTGGTGACCTGCACATGCGCATCGGCGAAGGCCGCCACCTGCGGGAGGTGGGTGACGACGAACACCTGTTGCTGGGCCGCCAGCGCGGCGAGGGAACGGCCCACGGCGAGGGCCGCCGCGCCGCCGATCCCGGCGTCGACCTCGTCGAACACCAGCGTGGGCGGGCCGGCCGTGAGCACGAGGCGCAGGGCCAGCATCGTGCGGGCCAGCTCGCCCCCGGAGGCCACCTTGGCCAGCGGCAGCGGAGGCGCGCCCGGGTTGGCGGCGAGGAGCACGCTCACCTCGTCGGCCGGGCCCTCGCCGTCGACGCGCACCTCCACCCGGGCCCGATCCATGGCCAGCTGGGTCAGGTTGGCCTGGACGGCCTCGGCCAGCGCCGGCGCCGCGGTGCGGCGGGCCTGGGCCACGGC
>JALYWQ010000289.1 GCA_030852625.1 Actinomycetota bacterium | reverse complement strand
CAGCTAGGGTGACCGGCGTTCGCAGCGAGCACGGGCGCGGCGGGGGACCGCCGGCGGGGAGGGGGCACTCGGCATGCAGATGGACGACATGATCCTGGTGAGCATCGACGACCACATGGTCGAGCCGCCGGACATGTACGACAACCACGTGCCGGCCAAGTGGAAGGACGCCGTTCCGAAGGTCGTCCGCAACGACAACGGCGTCGACGAGTGGATCTTCCAGGGGGCGGCCAGCTCCACGCCGTTCGGCATGGCGGCCACCGTGGGGTGGCACCGCGAGGAGTGGGGCTTCAACCCCGGCGCCTACAGCGAGCTGCGTCCCGGGTGCTTCGACGTGCACGAGCGGGTGAAGGACATGGACGCCAACGGCGTGCTGGCGTCGCTCAACTTCCCGACGATGGCCGGCTTCAACGCCCGCACCTTCACCGAGGCCAAGGACAAGGAGATCGCGCTCGTGATGCTCCAGGCCTACAACGACTGGGCCATCGACGAGTGGGCCGCGGCCTACCCCGACCGCTTCATCCCGCAGGGCATCGTGCCCATGTGGGACATCGACCTCGCCGTCGCCGAGGTGCACCGGCTGGGCAAGAAGGGCTGCCGGTCGATCAGCTTCCTCGAGACCCCGCACGTGCAGGGGTTCCCGAGCTTCCTGTCCGGTCACTGGGACCCGATGTTCAAGGCCATCTGCGACGAGAACATCGTGCTGTCGCTCCACATCGGCGCCGGGTTCGAGGTGATCCGCCGCCCGCAGGAGGCACCCATCGACCACCTGATGGTGCTGGCCTGCCAGATCAGCGCCATCACCGCGCAGGACCTCCTCTTCGGCCCCACGCTGCGGGCCTTCCCCGACCTGCGGGTGGCCCTGTCGGAGGGTGGGATCGGGTGGATCCCCTTCTACCTCGACCGCATCGACCGCCACTACACCAACCAGACGTGGCTGCACGGCGGCGATGACTTCGGCGGCAAGCTCCCCTCGGAGGTGTTCCGCGAGCACATCCTCGCCTGTTACATCACCGACCCGTCCGGGCTGCTCCTGCGTGACCGCATCGGCATCGACAACATCGCGTGGGAGTGCGACTACCCCCACACCGACACCACGTGGCCCGAGTCGCCGGAGTTCGCCTGGAAGGAGCTGCAGGGAGCCGGCTGCAGCGACGAGGAGATCCACAAGATCACCTGGGAGAACTCGTGCCGGTTCTTCGACTGGGACCCGTTCAAGCACACCAAGCGCGAGGACGCCACGGTAGGAGCGCTGCGGGCTCGTGCCGAGGCGGCCGGGGTCGACACCACCCGCATGTCGCGCGCCGAGTGGCGGGCGCAGAACGAGGCGGCCGGGATCGGCGTGCTCGCCTAGAGGGTTCGGATCTGCCCCGCCTCGTCAGAGGCGGGGCAGGACCTCCTCGACCACACGGCGCAGGTAGGGCCACGCCACCTCGGGGTCGAGGCCGCCGCACAACGGCTGCAGACCGAGCATCCCGTACTGCTTCACCAGCTCGACCGCTTCGTCGGTGGTGACGACGCGGTGCGAGCCGTGCTCGGCGCGCAGGTCGTCGACGGTGGTGGACTGCGACAGGCTGGTGGTGACGTCGGCCATGCCGGTGGACCGGTTCCACTCGGCGTAGGCCATGGCGTCGTGGAGGAGGGCCGGGCCGACCTCGGCCCAGCCGGCATCGAGGTCGTCGTGCACGAACACCGACGCCGGCATGTCGACCGGGGGGATCATGCAGAGCCCCGGCGTGTGGCCGGCGTCCTCGGCCGCCGCGCTGTAGGTGGCCTCGAGCACCGCCTTGTCGCCACCCTGGGCGATGAAGCCGATGCCGTTGCGACCGGCTCGTCGAGCGGCCGGCTTGGATGCCCCGCCCCAGGTGAGCATCGGCCCACCGGGGGTGTACGGACCCGGGGTGACGCCGGACGCGCCCGACAGGTGGAGCAGGAGGGCGGCCAGCTTCTCGTCGGCGATCGGCCCCCGTCGGGCGAAGTCGAGGCCGTAGAGCTCGTACTCCTCCGGGCGGTACCCGATGCCGAGGGTGAACATGGCCCGACCCCGGCTGATGTGGTCGATCACGATCATGTCCTCGGCCAGCCGCACCGGGTCGTAGAAGGGGAGGAGGGTGGCGGCCACCACGATGGGTGCGCTCGTGGTGACGGCGGCGATGGCGGCGGCCATCGGCAACGGCGACGGCAGGTAGCCGTCGGAGGCGCCGTGGTGCTCGCACACCCCGATCGACGCGCTCCCCGTGCGGTCGACGAAGGCCGCCATCTCGATGGCGGCGCCGTACAGGTCGGCCCGCGCCTCCGCGTCGGCTCCCGGTGCCCGCATGTCGAACCGCACGATGATCATGGCGCCACCCTAGGGACCGTCCTGTTCGTGAGGATCGAACAACGCCGTCGACACGACGTGGGTCATGCCGTCGAGATCCGGGGTCGACCGGGGCCGGGCCGCGAAGACGTCGAGGAGGGCGAGGAGCACGAGGCCATCGAGCTCGAGATCGCCGTAGGGCCGACCGTGCAGGTTGGCCACCATCTGGCGCCGGCCCCAGTCGACCACCGCCGCCGACCCGCTCTCGAGGAGCGGATCCTGGCGGGCGCCGTCGATCCAGGTGCGGGTGATGGCCGCCGATCCGACGTGCACCTCGTTGTAGCGGCGCAGCCAACGGCGCAGCCCGTTGCGTTCGCCGGTTCCGTTCGACGGCATCTCGTCGAGCACGGCGCCCATCGACCGCATGGCCCGGGCCGCCAGCACCTGGGTGAGGTGGTCGCGGTTCTCGAAGTAGCGGTAGAAGGCACCCCGGCTCACACCGGCGGCAGCCACGATGTCGTCGACCCGGGTGCCGTGGTAGCCCTTGGCGATCAGGACGTCGTGGCCGGCGTCGAGCAACGCGCCCAGCGCCGGCTTGTCCTCGATCGAGTGGGCGGCGGCGATGTCCTGTCGCCCGAGCAGGCGGCGCACGTCGGCACCGAAGGGCACGCGGGCCACCGGTGGGTGCCGCTCCACTCGCGCGTTGACGTCGTGGTCGAGGCCGAACAGGGCCCGGTGGAGCACGTCGGTGATGGCGTCGCCGACCCGCGCCTCGTCGTAGGCGCCGGGGACGACGCCGCCCAGCAGACGTGAGAAGGCCAGCGACCTCGTCACCGTGGGCATCAGGAGGCCCACGACCGGTTCCAGGCGGCGGGGTGACAGCGACGTGGGGGCCAGCTTCGACTGGAAGAGGGCGGCGACCCGCTCACCGGACCGGGCCGATCCGCCGGCCAGGGCGGCGTCCTTCTCGACGGCTGAGGCGAACGTGCTGAACACCGGCTCGAAGCGCTCGTAGGTGGTGCCGTAGCGGCCGACCCACCCGCGGATCGCGGCCCAGCCGGACGCGTCGGGCGTGAGCGGTTCGAGAGCTTCGGTGGAGGCCCGCAGTTGGCGGTCGACCTTGGCGGCCAGCTGCCGGAAGACGTCCTCCTTGGAGGAGAAGTACTGGTAGAAGCTGGCTCGTCCGGTGCCGGCGGCCTTGGCGATGCGCTCGATGCTGCAGCGCTCGTAGCCGACGTCGCCGAACACGCCGAGGGCGGCGTCGAGGATGCGCTGCTGGGTGCGCAGGCCGCGGGCCCCGACGAGCGGGTTGTCGGAGAAGGGGGCCCGGCGGACGATGGTGGCCGACGCGCCGTCGTCAGCGAAGGGTTGCTGGTCCACGTGTGCCACCTCCTTCCGAGCCGCCGGCGGCAGTGACACTACTGTTAGCTCAGATCGAGGTGGCTCACCACGCCAGGACCGTGTCGAGGACCTCGGCGGCGGCCCCGAGGCCGCACAGGTGGCCGCCGCCCTCCACCAACCGCAGCTCGCCGTTCGGCAGCAGCGGGACGATGTGCTGGGCGTGGGCCAGCGGCACGATCGGGTCGTCGTCACCCTGCCACCAGGTGACGGGGTTCTTGACCTCCCGCACCGAGAAGCCCCAGTAGCGGGTGAAGAGGATGGCGTCGTAGGCAACGGCCCGCATCCCGTGGCGACCGCTGTTGATCAGATCGTCGAGGAACATCTCGCCGTTCTCCGGCACCTCGAGCACGGCCCGGTCGCCGGGCGGCGAGATGCTGGCGTAGGCCTTGAGGGCGTACTTGCCGACCGGCTTCACCGCGCGCACCACGGTGGTGAGCAGTGAGCCCATCGGTTCGCTGAGCATCGGGAGGAGGGGCTTGAAGCGGGTGGCCAGGCTCACCAACCCGCCGCCGGTGCCCTCCTCGCCGCCGCTCGGCACCACGCCGCTCAGGATTCCGACGGTGGGCACCCGCTCGCCGAAGGCGTAGGCCGCCGCCAGGGCATACGGCGCGCCGCCGGAGAGGCCGACCGTGGAGAACCGATCGATGCCGAGGCGTTCGAGCGCCAGCTCCAGGTCGCCGGCGACGTCGATGAGGCGGTCGTAGAGGTGGGCCGTCGACAGGCCGACCCCGGGTCGATCGATGCCGATCAGCCGCACCCCGCGTTCGTCGGCGATGCGGCGCGCCGCCTCGGGGATCTGACGCCGCGCGCCCGGCGTGCCGTGGAACCACAGCACGGTCTGGTCGGCCCGCGGGGGACCGAACTCGGCGATGCCGAGCATCCGACCGTCGCCGACGGCGACTCGACCTTCGTACCGCGGCGGTGTGATCGTCACGGCACGCATCGTGCCAGATCGAGCGGTCGGAGCGGTCGGTCAGACGCGGCGACCCGTGTAGGCGACGAGCTCCTCGAGCGGGGTGGCCCCGGCTCGCGGCTCGGTGGCCTCGGCGAAGGTGGTGCCGTCGCGCAGGGGGTCGAGGGCCTCTCGGGCGAAGTCGGTCGCGGCCGAGACCAGGTCAGCGGGCGGGTCGTAGGCCTGCCCCGTGGCGGTGGCCATGTCCCAGCCGTGGATGAGCCCGTCGAGGACCACGAACCGGGCGAAGGCGTCGCCGCTCACCTCGCCGAACGGCGCCGAGATGGTGCGCTCGAGCGCCCCGGGGGCGTGGATCGCCTCGGCGAGCGTCGTGAGCGTGGGCCCGAACGCGTTGAGGACGTCGCTCAGGTCGGGCGTGCCGGCTTCCTCGCCACGGAAGGCGGCGGTGAACATGGTGGCCCCGCCGATCATGTGCTCGAGGACGCCGCGCACCGTGAAGTCGGTGCTCGCCGTGGGGTTGTCCAGGTCGGACGGGCTGATGCCGCCGACGACGCCGGCGAGCACCGGTCCGAGCTGGTCGAGTTGCGAGCGTGCATCCATGGGTCCTCCTCGATGACGGGCGGGTTCACGGCCGAACGCCGTGGCGAGGTCGGCCGCTTCCCTGTCGCGGCCGAGCTCGATGAGCTCGGCCACCCTGCGGCCGGCGGGGTCGCCGTCGGTGTGATCCACGGTTCGAGCTTCGTCGATCCTGGAGTCGCCCGCATCGGGCGAACACCCCATCGGGGGCGCCACCCGTCGATGAGCCCGGTGGACCATCCGCCCGATGTATCCGGATGCGGCGGTACTCAGGATGGGCGGCACCAACGACATGGAGGTGTTCCCAATGCGACTTCCCCTGCGAGAGATCCCGCTCGAGATGGCGACCGACGGCATCGAGACCCGTGGGGTCGACTGGGGCGACCAGCTCGTGCGCCACATCGACCTCCCCGCCGGTGTGGACTTCACGCCCTTGTTCAAGGGCCTGCCCGGCGACCTGTGCCAGTGCCCGCACTGGGGGATGGTCATCGACGGAGCCATCACCGTCCGCTACGACGACGGTTCCGAGGAGACCACCCGGGCCGGCGAGGCGTATTACTGGCGGGGCGGCCACACCGGCTGGACCGACGAGGGTGTCGTCTTCCTCGAGATCAGCCCCACGGCGGAGATCGAGCCGGTGCTGCAGCACCTGGCGACGCAGATGGCGGCGGCCGGCTGAGCCGGCCACCAGTGGCAGGGGTACCGTCACAGCCGTGAGCGGCGCGGAGCACTCGGCACTGGCCAACGGCCAGGCCGCGATGGCGGGATGCGACTGGCCTGGAGTGGTCGAGGCCCTCGAGGCGGTGGTGCTCGACCATGTGGAGGCCGAGGCCGAGCGCAACGACCTGCTCGCCGAGGCGCTCTGGTGGCTGGGTCGGCTCGAGGACTCGATCGCAGCTGGCGAAGCCGCCTTCCGCCTCCACGAGTCGGCCGGCAACCATCGGCGAGCCGGGTTGGCGGCGGTGTGGCTGTACGAGCGGCAGTGCCAGCGGGCTCGGCCCTCGATCGGTTCGGCGTGGCTCCAGCGGGCCCGCCGATCGCTCGACGGCGCCCCGCCCTGCGTCGAGCTCGCCACCCTCGTGCTCCGCGAGGTCGAGCTGGCCCACGGTCAGGGCCGCCTCGACGAAGCCCACGAGCTGGGCCAGCGCGCCGTGGAGCTCGGACGGTCGCTCGACTCGAGCAACGTCGAAGGCGAGGCGCTGCAGGCCATCGGACGGGTCCTCATCGATCGGGGCGAGATCGATCGGGGCCTGGCCCACCTCGACGAGGCGATGCTCCTCGCCGTGGAGGGCCGCCTCGGGCCCTATTCGACCGGCAAGGTGTACTGCAGCCTGATCGGCGCCTGCGAGGACGTCGGCGACCTCCGGCGGGCCGCCGAGTGGACCGAGGCCACCACCAAGTGGGCCAGCCGGCATCCGCTGGCGGTGTTCCCCGGCATCTGCCGGCTCCACCACGCCGTGGTCCTCGATCGAGGCGGAGCCCTCGCCGAAGCGGAACGGGAGCTGAGCCAAGCCTGCGAGGAGCTCATCGGCAGCCACCTGGCCAACGCCGCCGCGGCCTTCGCCGAGGTCGGCGACATCCGCCGGCGCCTGGGTGACCTCGACGGTGCCGAGGCCGCCTTCAACCGTGCCGAGGAGCTCATGGGCGGGGCCTGCACCGGCACGGCGTTGCTGCGGCTGGCGCAGGGCCGGATCGCCGATGCCAAGCGGATCATCACCGGGTGCCTGGCCGGCCAATCACCCAACCCGCTCGGTCGATCGCGCGGGCTCCCGGCGGCGGCGCAGATCGCCATCGCGGCCGGTGACCTCGACGGCGCTCGGACCGCGGCCGCGGAGCTCGATGCGACGGCCGAGGCGTTCGGGACCCCGCTGCTCGGCGCCATGGCCCACACCACGCGTGGACGAGTGGCCCTGGCCGAGGCCGATCTCGAGCGGGCGGTCATCGCCCTGCGGTCAGCGATCGGGGCCTGGACCGAGCTCGACGTGCCCTACGAGCTGGCCACCGCCCGCACGCTCCTCGCCCAGGCCCTCCGGGAGTCGGGTGACGAGGACGGCGCGCGCGAGTCCTTCGCGTCGGCCCGGGCGACGTTCGATCAGATCGGCGCTTCCTTGGCGTTCGACGCCGATCGGCCGGCGCCGGCGCGGAACCCGGGCGGCCTCACGAGCCGAGAGGCGGAGGTGCTCGCACTGATCGCCGGCGGGGCCTCCAACAAGGACATCGCGGCCGCGCTCGGCCTCAGCGTCAAGACCGTGTCCCGGCACATCGAGAACATCTTCACCAAGCTCGGTGTCTCGTCCCGCGCCGCCGCCACCGCCTTCGCCTTCCAGCAACGCCTCGTTTGAACTGCCCACCGCGCTAGGCATGGGCCATGGATCTGGGGATGCGCGGTCGGAGCTACCTCGTCGTCGGTGGCACCGCCGGCATGGGGCTTGCGACCGCCAAGCAGGTGGCCGCCGAGGGTGCCGACGTGGTCGTGGTGGGCCGGAACCAGGACCGGGGCCGAGCCGCCCTCGAAGCGATCGAGCCCGGGCCGGGGGCGGCGGTCCACGCCGTCGGGGCCGACATCGGCACCGCCGACGGCGCCGAGCGGATGGTGGCCGAGGCCATCGAGCTCACGGGTGGCCTCGACGGCATCGCAGTGTGCACCGGTGTGCTCGGCCACATCCCGCTCACCGCCAGCGACGAGGAGTGGACGGCGGCCTTCAACGACGTGCTCCTCGGCACCACCCGCTCGGTGCGCGCCGTGCTGCCGCACCTCGTCGAACGGGGCGGCGGCACGATCGTCACCGTCGCCGCCTACGGCATGCGCTCCCCGGCCGCGGAGCGCATCGCCTACGGCTCGCTCAAGGCCGGCGTGGCGGTGCTCACGAAGGGCGTGGCCAAGACCTACGGGCCGCAGGGGATCCGGGCCAACTGCGTGTGCCCGGGAGCGATCGAGACCGAGGTGCTCCACTCGTTCCGCCAGGTGTTCGCCGAGCAACGCGGGTACCCGTACGAGGAGGCCCTCGAACGGGTGATGGTGGAGGACTGGAACATGCAGGTGGCCCTCGGCCGGCCTGGTCAGCCGACCGAGGTCGGCGAGCTCATCACCTTCCTGCTCTCCCCGCGGGCCGGCTACCTCACCGGTGCCCTCATCAACATCGACGGCGGCACCGACTTCTGAGCGAGACGATCGTCAGGCGCTGCGGAGCAGCATCGCACCGGCCGGGGTGAGGCCGCCGCTGCTGACCACCGCCACCCGGGCTCCGGTCACCTGGCGGTCGCCGCCGTCGCCGCGCAGCTGCACGATGGCCTCGTGGAGCAGGCCCATGCCGTGGGTGCGTCCGGCCGAGAGCTGGCCGCCGTGGGTGTTGAGGGCCACGACCCCGCCGTCGCGGGCGATGTTCCTGCCACCGTCGAGGAAGTCCTTGGCCTCGCCGATCCCGCAGAAGCCGAGGGCCTCGAGCCAGGACAGGCAGTTGAAGCTGAAGCCGTCGTAGAGCTCGGCGACCTGCACGTCGTCGGGGCGCAGGCTGGTGCGCGACCAGAGGTGGGCCGATGGTCCGAGCACCTGCGGCTCGTGGGTGATGGTGGACTGGTCCCAGTCGATGCGCTCGGTGATGTGGGTGCCGACGGCCTCCACGAACACCGGCGGCCGAGGCAGGTCGGGCACCGTCTCGATGGCCGACACGACCACCGCGACTGCGGCGTCGGCCGGGACGTCGCAGTCGTAGAGCCCGAACGGGGTGCTGATCAGGCGGGCGCTCAGGTAGTCGTCCATCGTCATCGGGTCGCGGTAGATGGCGGTGGGGTTGAGGGCGGCGTTGGCCCGCTGGTTGAGGGCGATCCAACCGAGGGTCTCGCGCGTGGTGCCGTAGCGGTGGAAGTGGTGGGACGCCCGCAGGGCCAGGTCGTTGGCGGCCGACGACGCCCCGTAGGGACCGCGGAAGCCGGGCACCCGCCCGCCACCGGGTCCGCCGATCCCGGTGCCGGCCGACGCCGTGCCCCCGGCCCGCTGCTGCGCCGCGAACGTGGCCTGCCACACGGTGCGGAAGCAGACGACGTGTCGGGCCAGGCCGCCGGCGATGGCGAGCATGGCGTCGATCACGGAGCCGGTGGGGCCGAAGGTCTCGGGGCCGCCGCTGTACCAGGTGGGTCGGAGGCCGAGGGCGTCCTCGAGGGCGCTGACGCCCCCTTCGCCCATGCCGAACCCGAGGCCGGAGCCGGGGTAGGTGGCCAGGCCGTCGATGTCGCCCATCTCCAGGCCGGCGTCGGCAACGGCGGCCTCCACCGCGGTGATGGTGAGCGACAGCGGCTCCACCATGAGTCGCCGGCCGATCTCGGACGCGCCGATGCCGGTGATGGCCACCCGATCCTCGAACTTGGCCCCGCCGAGCATCGGTCGGACCACGCGGTGGTGGTCCTCGGGGGCCAGTTCGTCGGCCGGGAGGTCGACCACGTCGGGCTCGTCGATCGGCGCGAAGAGCGGCACCCACACGTCGTCTCGCTCCTCGAACCTCGCCTCGACCCGCATGCCGGG
>JALYWQ010000254.1 GCA_030852625.1 Actinomycetota bacterium | reverse complement strand
GTTCTACGACGACCCCCTGATGCGGTGGGCGCTCGATGACGACGCCACCCGCCTCCGCACCCTGACCCGGATGTTCCAGGGGCTCACCGCCGGGACCCTCGGCTCACGTGGCGTGGTGCACCTGGCCGCCGACGTGGCCACGGCGCTCTGGTGGGAGCCCGACCTCGCTCCCGCCGTCGAGGCACCGCCGGCCGGCGCTGGCGACGGCGCCCCGTCCGAGGCCCCCGCCGGAGCAGCTGGACCCGCGGAAGCCGATGACGATCCGCTCTGGACGCCCGAGGAGGCGGCCCGGTTCGACAACCTCAGCGCCGGCCAGCACGAGGTGCACCCCAGCGAGCCCCACTGGTACCTGCACGTGGTGAGCACGTTGCCCGAGCACCGCAGCCGCGGCTTCGGGGCCGCGGTGCTGGCGCCGGTGCTCGCGCGGGCCGACGCCGACGGCACACCCTGCTACCTCGAGTCCACCAACCCGCGGAACCGGAGCCTCTACCGCCGGCTCGGCTTCGTCGACGTCGCCCAGGTCCCCTACGACGGGCCGGACATGCTCGCCATGTGGCGCGAGCCGCGCTCCTGACTCAGCGGTCGCTGTTCTCGGCGTCGGGGTTGGCCTTGCCGCCGTCACCCCCGCCGCTCCCGCCCGAGTTCTCGCCCCCAGGCGCTTCGCCGTCGTTGTCGGTGTCGTTGTAGGTGTCGATCGGGCTCGACGTGGAGGTCGAGGACGACGCCGACGACGACGGCGTCGACGAGTCGGACGGCGTGGTGTCGTCATCACCGCAGGCCGCCAGGCCAACGGTCAGCAGCGACGCGACGAGGAGGGCAACGGGACGGCGCATGCCTCCCGGCTGCCCCCTTCGGCGCTGTCGCAAACGACTGGCTCGGAACTTGACCGCCTGGTCAAGTTGGGAGCCGGACCAGTACTGTCGCCGCAGGCAGACAGCGTGACCAGGGGGCAACCGTGCACGAGCTCGTGATCCGAGGGGGGACCGTCGTCGACGGCACCGGAGCGCCGCGGCGCACCGCCGACGTCGCCATCGACGGAGGGCGCATCACCGAGGTCGGGCAGGTGGACGGCACCGGCGCCCGGGAGCTCGACGCCGACGGCCTCGTCGTCGCCCCCGGCTGGGTCGACATCCACACCCACTACGACGGCCAGGCCTCGTGGGACCCGGAGCTCAGCCCCTCGAGCTGGCACGGCGTCACCACCGTCGTCATGGGCAACTGCGGCGTGGGCTTCGCGCCGGTGCGGCCCGGCTCGGAGGGCTTCCTCATCGAGCTGATGGAGGGCGTGGAGGACATCCCCGGCACCGCCCTGCACGAGGGCATCGACTGGCAGTGGGAGAGCTTCCCCGAGTACCTCGACGCCCTCGACCGCACCCCCCGCACCGTCGACGTGGCGGCCCAGGTGCCCCACGCCGCCCTGCGGGCCTACGTGATGGGGGAGCGGGCCCACGACAACGACACCACCGCCGATGAGATCGCCGAGATGGCCCGCCTCGCGGAAGAGGCGCTGCTCGCGGGCGCGTGCGGCGTCAGCACCAGCCAGACGATCCTCCACAGCTCGAAGCACGGGCTCGTGCCCGGCACCCACGCCATGCCCGACGAGCTGGTCGCTCTCGGCGAAGCCGTCGGCCGGGCCGGCCATGGCGTGTTCCAGCTCATCTCCGACCACCAGGGCGGCGCCGCCGACCGTGCGTGGCTCGTCGACCTGGTCGACCGCACCGGCATCACCTCCACCTACACGCTGGCCCAGGCCGGGCACGCCCCCGACGCCTGGCGCGACGCGGTGGCCGCCGCCGGCGAGGATCAAGCGGCCGGACGGCGCATCATCCCCCAGGTGAGCAACCGGCCGACGGGGATGCTCTTCGGGCTCCAGTCGTCGCTGCACCCCTTCTTCACGCATCCCACCTACCGGAAGCTGAGCGACCTGCCGCTGGCCGAGCGGGTGGCGGCGCTGTCGCAGCCCGAGGTGCGGGCCGCGCTCGTGGCCGAGGAGCCGGCCACCAAGAACCCGATCGCCCGGGGCCTCATGCAGCGCTGGGGCCAGATGTTCCCGCTCGGCAACCCGCCCGACTACGAGCCGCCCGCGTCAGCGAGCGTGGCCGGCGTGGCCGAGCGCGAAGACCGCGATCCGCAGGACGTCGTGCTCGACTGGCTGCTCGCCGACGGCGGGCGGGCCTTCCTGTTCGCGCCGCTGGCCAGCTACGCCCACCACAACCACGACGCCCTCCACGAGATGATGTCGAGCCCGAACACGGTGCTCGGCCTGTCCGACGGCGGCGCCCACTGCGGTCTCATCTGCGACGTGAGCATGCCCACCTACCTGCTCACCCACTGGGTCAACGGCCGCAGCCGCGGCGAGCGCCTCGGCCTCGAGCACGCCGTCAGCCTCCAGACGTCGCGCACAGCACGGGCCTACGGCTTCGGTGACCGGGGCGTGCTGGCCGCTGGCATGCGCGCCGACATCAACCTCATCGACCTCGACGCCATGGCCCTCCACGCCCCGGAGATGGTCAACGACCTGCCCGCCGGCGGCCGTCGCCTGATCCAGCGGGCCGACGGCTACGTCGCCACCGTCCAACGCGGCCAGGTCACCTACGAGCGAGGCGAGCCCACCGGCAATCGCCCCGGCCGCCTCGTCCGCTTCTAGCTACTCAGCTGCGGGGGAGGTTCCGCCAGGGTTGGCCCTTGAGGGGGTCGGGCTCCCTGGGGAGGCCGAGGCTGCGCTCGGCGAGGATGTTGCGCTGGATGTTCTCGGTGCCGCCGCCGATGCGGCTCGACCACTGGAACAGGAACACGTCCTGCCAGAAGCCGCCGTCGTGGGCGTCGTCGCCGGCGAGGGTGCCCGACGCTCCGAGGATCGACATCAGGACGGTGCCGATGTGCTCGACCTGGTGGCTGTTGACCAGCTTGAGCACCGCCGCTTCGGGTCCCGGCGGCCGGCCCTGGGCGACGGCGGTGCGCACCCGGTAGACGAGCCACCGCTGGATCATCTGGCGCGTCGCCAGGCGGGCCAGCTCCTGGCGGATGACCGGGTCGCCGTCACGGCCGAGGCGGCGGGCCACGTCGGTGGCCTCCTGCCAGCCGGTCTGGCCGCCCTGGCCGATGGCGGTGCGCTCGGCGGTCAGCGTGGTGAGGGCCACCCGCCAGCCGTCGTCGACATCACCGACGAGGCAGTCGGCCGGCACCCGCACGTCGTCGAGGAAGACCTCGTTGAAGTGGATGGCGCCGTCGATCTGCCGTAGCGGTCGGATGGTGACGCCCGGGGCCCGCATGTCGACGAGGAAGTAGCTGATGCCGCCGTGCTTCGGTGCGTCGGGGTTGGTGCGGGCCAGGCACATGCCCCAGTCGCTCGTGTGGGCCGACGAGGTCCACACCTTCTGGCCGTTGAGCACCCACTCCTCGCCGTCACGCTCGGCTCGGGTGGCGAGCGACGCCAGGTCGGAACCCGACCCCGGCTCGCTGAAGAGCTGGCACCACGACTCGTCGCCCCGCAGCATCGGCTCGAGGAAGCGCTTCTGCTGCTCCGGCGTGCCGTGGGCCATCAGCGTGGGACCGGCCATGTCGATGCCGATCATGAAGAAGCGGGCCATCACGTCGAAGGCCGCCTCTTCTTCGGCGAACACCGCCGCTTCGATGGCCGACAGGCCGCGGCCGCCGTGCTCGACGGGCCAGTGCGGCGCCGCCCAGCCCGCTTCGAACTTCGTGCGCTGCCAGGTCCGAGCCGCGTCGAGCTGGGCCGCGTCCTCTTCGTCGGTCTTGGCCCGGAAGGCCCGCCACGCCCCGTCACCCGAGCCCCGGCGGGGGGCGACCGTGTCGAGCCACGCTCGCGCCTCGGCGCGGACGGCGGCTTCGGCTGGGGTGTCGTCGACGTCCACGCGGGCTCCTCGCAGCCAACAAACGAGAACACGTTCTACCTCCCGGAGCACCTACGGTCGAACCGTGCAGCTGCCGGTGATGCCCCCCGTGAAGCCCATGCTGGCCAAGGCCGTCCACACGGTTCCCCGCGACGCCGGGCTCCTCTTCGAGCCCAAGTGGGACGGGTTCCGCTGCATCGTGTTCCGTGACGTTGACGAGCTCGAGCTCGGCTCCCGCAACGACCGCCCCCTCACCCGCTACTTCCCCGAGCTCGTCGAACTGCTCCTCGCGGAGCTGCCCGAGCGCTGCGTGGTCGACGGCGAGATCGTGGTCGTCACCGACGACGGTCTGGCCTTCGACACCCTGCAGAACCGCCTGCACCCCGCCGCGTCGCGGGTGAACAAGCTGGCCGCCGAGACCCCGGCCAGCTTCGTGGCGTTCGACCTCCTGGCTCTGGGGGACGACGACCTCACGGCACAGCCCTTCGCCGATCGGCGGGCCGTGCTCGAGCGGGTGCTGGCCGGCGACCACGGCCGGGTCCACCTCACCCCGGTGACCGACGACCCCGACACCGCCGAGGACTGGTTCACCCGGTTCGAGGGGGCCGGCTTCGACGGCGTGATGGCCAAGCCCGCCGACCAGCCCTACCTGCAGGACAAGCGGGTGATGTGGAAGGTGAAGCACGAGCGCACCGCCGACTGCGTGGTGGCCGGCTACCGGATGCACAAGGACGGCAACGGCGTCGGCTCGCTGCTGCTCGGGCTCTACGACGACGACGGCACGTTGCACCACGTCGGCGTGGCCAGCAGCTTCACCGCCGCCCGCCGCCGCGAGCTGGTCGATGAGCTGGCCCCGCTCCGGGAGCGGGCCCTCGAGGAGCACCCGTGGCGGGAGTGGGCCGAGGCCATGGGCAACGAGCTCGGCCGCATGCCTGGTGGGCAGAGCCGCTGGAACGCGCAGAAGGACCTGTCGTGGGAGCCGCTCCGCATCGAGCTGGTGGCCGAGGTCCGCTACGAGCACGTGCTCGCCGGCCGCTTCCGCCACGGTGGCCGCCTCGTGCGCTTCCGCCCCGATCGCACGCCCGACAGCTGCACCTACGCCCAGCTGGAAGAGGTCGCCCCCGCAGAGCTCAGCCGGATCTTCCACGAGGCCGCGCAGTAGCCATGGCGAAGTCGGAGTCGACGACCATCGAGGTGGCCGGCGTCGAGGTCACGATCTCGAACCCGGGCAAGACGTACTTCAAGGAGCGGGGGGAGACGAAGCTCGACCTCGTCGAGTACTACCTCGCCGTCGGCGACCCCATCATGCGGACCATCGGCGGACGGCCCGTGCTCCTCGAGCGCTACCCCGACGGCGCCGGTGGGAAGTCGTGGTTCCAGAAGCGGGTGCCGAAGGGCATCCCCGACTGGCTGCAGACCCTCGAGGTGGAGACGCCCAACGGCACGAAGAGCGACGCCCTCGTCGTCGCCGACCTGGCCCACCTGGTGTGGGCCGTGAACCTCGGTTGCCTCGGGTTCCACGTGTGGCCGTCGCACGCCGCCACCCCGGAGGTGGCCGACGAGCTGCGCATCGACCTCGACCCGTCGCCGGGCATCGAGCTGCCGCAGCTCGTCGATGCTGCTCACCGGGTGAAGGAGCTCCTCGACGAGGTGGGCATCGAGTCGTTCGTGAAGACGTCGGGCTCCCGGGGCATCCACATCTACGCCAGCCTCCTGCCGCAGTGGGACAGCTACGAGGTGCGGGCCGCCGCCGTCGCCCTCGCCCGTGAGCTCGAACGCCGCCACACCGCCGACATCACGGCCAAGTGGTGGAAGGAGGAGCGGGGCCAACGAGTGTTCGTGGACTACAACCAGAACGCGCCCCACAAGACGGTGTTCGGCGCGTGGTGCGTGCGGCCTCGCGTCGGCGGCCAGGTGTCGACCCCGATCCGCTGGGATGACCTGCCGTCGATCGTCCCCGACGAGCTCACCCTGAGCACCGTCCCGGCCCGCGTGGCGGCGTCGGGCGACCCGTGGGCGGAGCGCGACGACCGCCCCCAGGACCTGGCGCCGCTGCTCGAATGGTCGGCGCGCGACATGGCCGACGGCCTCATGGACGCGCCCTGGCCGCCCGTCTACCCGAAGATGCCGAACGAGCCGCCGAGGGTGGCTCCGAGCCGTGCGAAAGCCGATCCCGACGAGACTTGACCCGTCGGTCAAGGTCGCGCTCAGATGACCTCGTCCGCCGGTCGACCGACCGCTTCCAGGGGGAAGACATGACCGACATCGCAGAGCGCAGCACCAACACCGCCGACGTCGTGGAGGAGTGCCGCACCTGGCTCGAGGAGAACTGGGACCCCGACCTCACGGTCGCCGAGTGGTGGGAGCGCCTGGGCCTGGCCGGCTGGGCCGCGCCCGGCCTGCCCGAGAACGCTTACGGCAAGGGCCTCGGCCGCAACGACACCGTGGCCGTGCAGAACACCATCGCCGAGTTCGGTGCGCTCTCGGCGCCCGGCGGCCTCGGCCTGATGCTCGCGGCGCCCACCATCGCCACCCACGGCACGCAGGAGCAGATCGACCTCTACGTGCGCGACATCGTCACCGGCCAGAAGGCCTGGTGCCAGCTGTTCAGCGAGCCAGGCGCCGGTTCCGACCTCGCCGGCCTGCAGGCCCGCGCCATCAAGGACGGCGACGAGTGGATCGTCACCGGTCAGAAGGTGTGGACCTCCGGCGGTCAGGTGGCCGACCTCGGCATGCTCATCGCCCGCACCGATCCCGACGTGCCGAAGCACCAGGGCATCACCTACTTCGCGCTCGACATGCACCAGCCGGGCAAGGTCGACATCCGCCCGCTGGTGGAGATGACCGGGCACGCCATGTTCAACGAGGTCTTCATGGAGGAGGCCGTCGCCCCGGACAGCGCCCTCATCGGTGGCCTCAACAACGGCTGGGCGGTGGCCAACACCACCCTCATGAACGAGCGGGCCAGCCTCGGCTCCGGCGGCGGCCACTCGGCGGCCAGCGCGGCCACCCCCGGCACCGTCGCCAAGGACCTCGCCAAGCGCGTCGGCGACTTCGTCTCGCCGCCCACCGGCAAGCGCCGCGGCGGTGGGAGCACCGGTGGGATGTTCGGCAGCGCCGCCAAGATGCTCATCGAGCTGGCCAAGGGCAACGGGGCCGCCACGGACCCGTCGATCCGCCAGGACCTCATGAAGTTGCACACGATCAACGAGCTCGGTCGGTTCAACAACCTCCGCTCGAAGGCCGCCAAGCAGGCCGGGATCCCCACCCTCGACGTGGTCGGTGGCCCCAACATCTCGAAGCTCTCGATGAGCGAGACCATGCGCCTGCAGCGCGACGTCGGCCTACGGATCCTCGGCGCCGCCGGCACCCTCCATGCCTACAAGCCAGAGGACCAGCAGACGCTCAGCGACGCCACCGGCAACCCATTCGCTGGGATGATCACCGGCATGGCCCTCTTCGCCCAGGCCCCGCCCATCTACGGCGGCACCGACCAGATCCAGCGCAACATCCTCGGCGAGCGCGTCCTCGGGCTCCCCAAGGAGGCCAACCAGGACAAGGTCGCGGCCTTCAAGGACCTCCCGAAGAACGCCTGAACCACCGCAACTCGTGTCGCAGCCGTGGGCTGAGCACAGGACGCCGACACGAGTTCGGGGGGTGACGATCCGATGCAGCGGGACGACGCGGTAGCCGCGCTCTTCAGCGGGTCCGATCAGGTCGGGCGCACGGACGCGCTCCTCGTGCAGCAGCGCGGCCAGGTGGTGCTCGAGGAGTACGGCGACGACGTCGACACCGGCACCACGCTGCGGTCCTGGTCGATGGCCAAGAGCATGCTGCACGCCTGCGTGGGCATGTTGGTCGACGAGGGCGCGCTGACCCTCGACCAGCCCGCGCCCGTGCCCGCCTGGCAGGCCGACCCCGACGACCCCCGTCGGGCCATCACGCTCCGAAACCTGTTGACCATGCGGCCCGGGCTGGCCTGGCTCGAGGAGTACTCGCTCGACGGGGCGTCCGATGTGGTGGAGATGCTGTTCGGTCGCGACTTCGACGCTGTTGCCGACACCGGGGGGTACGCGGCGTCGAAGCCGTTGGTCGAACCACCGGGGACCCGCACCAACTACTCGAGCGGCACGTCGAACATCGTGAGCTCGCTCGTGGCCGACGTGGTGGGTCGGGGCGACGACTACGAGGCGTGGCTGCGCCGCCGGCTGTTCGACCCGCTCGGCATGACCTCCGCCACCCCGAAGTTCGACGACGCCGGCACGTGGATCGCATCGTCGTACTGCTACTGCACGGCGCGCGACTTCGCCCGGTTCGGCCAGCTCTACCTCGACGACGGCGTCGTCGACGGCCAGCGGATCCTGTCGAGCGACTGGGTGGCCACCGCCCACGCCGAGTCGGGCCGGCAGGAGGGCCGCATCCACACCACCCACTGGTGGCAGTGGTGCGGCGAGGTCGGCAACCCGTGGGGGGCCATCAACTGCTCCGGCTACGAGGGCCAGTACATCGTGGTGGTGCCGCCGCTCGACCTCGTGGTCGTCCGTCTCGGCCAGACCACGGCCGAGCGCGACACCGTTGAAGGCCTGCTGCGGGACCTCGTGGCATCGTTCGAACCGGGTGCGGCATGAGGCTGGCCGGCAAGGTGGCTGTGGTGGTCGGCGCCGGGCAGACCCCCGGGGACACCATCGGCAACGGCCGGGCCATCTCGTTGCTGTTCGCCCGTGAGGGCGCCGAGGTGCTCTGCGTCGACCGCCGCCTCGAGTCGGCCGAGGAGACGGCGGCCATGGTGGCGGGGGAGGGAGGCGTGGCCTACGCCCTCGAGGCCGACATCACCGACCCCGCCGCCAACGACGCCATCGCCGCCGCGGCGATGGAGCGCTGGCAGCGCATCGACATCCTCGTGAACAACGTCGGCATCGGCACCGGCGACAACACCGTCGCTGCCCTCGAGCCCGACGCCTTCGATCTCATCCACGAGGTGAACGTGAAGGGCCCGTGGATGACCTCGAAGGCCGTGCTCCCGATCATGGAAGCGCAGGGGAGCGGGTCGATCGTCAACGTGTCGTCGATCGCCGCGGTGTGCGCCACACCGCTCCTCGCCTACAAGACCTCGAAGGCCGCCCTCAACGCGTTGACCCACCAGTGCGCCATGACCTACGCCCGAGCCGGGGTGCGGGTGAACGCGGTGATGCCAGGGCTGATGGACACCCCGATGGCCATCGAGGGCATCGCCGCGGGCTTCGGTGTCGACAAAGACGAGCTGCGCGCCTCGCGGTCCAAGGCGGTGCCGCTGCGGCGCCGCATGGGCACGGCCTGGGACGTGGCCTACGCCGTGCTCTACCTGGCCAGCGACGAAGCCGACTTCGTCACCGGCGCCATCCTCCCCGTGGACGGCGGTCAGGGCAGCCGCATCGGCTGACGTGAGTGTCAGCCGTCGGCCCCGCACTCACTAGCGTGCCGGCCATGCCGAGCCAGGGTCCCGAGATCGACAGTGGGGTGATCGAGGACCGTCGCCGGCGGCGGCTCGTCCTGGCCGGTGTCTGCGCGGCCCTGATCGCGGTGCAGGGCTCCGTCGCCGGGCTCACCGTCGGCATGCCGGCCATCGCCGTCGACCTGCGGGCCGCCCCCGGTGAGGCCCTCTGGATCATCAACGCCTACACCCTCGTGCTCGCCGCGCTGCTCATGCCGCTCGGGGCCATCGGCGACCGCATCGGTCGGCGACCGGTCCTGCTCGGTGGCCTGGTCGTGTTCGGGTTGGCGTGCGCGGGCGCGTCGCAGGCCTCGTCGCCCGAGGTGCTCATCGCCCTCCGGGTGGTCGCCGGGATCGGCGGCGCCATGATCCTCCCCGCCACCCTCTCGATCATCACGTCGTCGTTCCCCGAGGAGCACCGGGCCACCGCCATCGGCATCTGGGCCGGCTGCGCGGGAGCGGGCGGCATGGCGGGATTGGTGGGGGCGTCGCTGATCCTCGACCAGTTCTCCTGGCCGTGGGTGTTCGCGGCCCTCACGGCGCCTGCGGTGGTCGGCTTCATCATCGTGTTCGTCACCGTGCCCGACTCCCGCGAGGGTCGCGAGCACCCGTTCGACTGGCGTGGTGCCCTGCTCTCGGCCGCCGCCATCGGCGGACTCGTGCTCGCCATCCAGGAAGGTCCCGAGCGGGGTTGGACCGACCTCCTCACCATGGTCGGGATCGCCGCCGCAGTGATCGGCCTGGCTGGCTGGATCGCCGTGTCGCTGCGGGTCGACCACCCGTTGTTCGACCTCCGCCTGCTCCGGGTGCCGAAGATCGGCGGCGGATCGTTCGCCCTCCTCGTGCTCTTCGCGGCCAACTTCGGGATGTCGGTGGTGGTCATGCAGTACCTCATCGCCGTGCTCGAGTTCACGCCGGTGAAGGCGGGTCTGAGCGTGTTCCCCATGGGTCTCGTGATGGTGGTGATCGCGCCGCTGGCCCCACGCATCGCCGGCCGGTTCGGTGCCGCCCGCACCTTGGCCGTCGGGCTCTCGACCGCCGGCCTCGGCCTGGCCCTCCTCGCCATCCAGGGCGACGAGGTGGAGTTCGCCGCCCTCGTGCCAGGGCTGCTCATCCTCGGCGTGGGCATGGGCTTGGGCATGACCCCGGCCACGGCGGGCATCACCGAGTCGCTGCCGCGCCACCAGCAGGGCGTGGCGTCGGCGCTGAACGACACGGTGCGCGAGCTCGGCGGTGCGCTCGGCATCGCCGTCATGGGCACGGTGCTCAACGTCGGGTACCGCTCCGGCATCGATGGTCACACCGACGGTCTGGACCCCGAGCTCGGCGGCTACGTGGAAGACGGTCTGGCCTCGGCCTCCGCAGCACTGCAGGCGGCTCCAGCTGAGTTCGCGGCACCGATCCTCCAGCAGGCCCGGGATGCCTTCGTCGACGGCTTCGGCATGGCGATGTGGGTCGGTGCCGGGGTGCTCGTGCTCGGCGCCGTGGTCAGCGCCATCGTCATCCCGCAGGGTCGCCCGGTCGCTGCTGGCCAGCGGTCCGGCGCCGTGCCGGTGGACGACGACCTCGAGGAGCTCGTCGCTCCCTAGGCCAGCTTGGCGGCGAGCCGCTCGGCTCGTTCGGCCACCCTCGGGTCGCCGAACTCCGCGGCCGCGGCAGCGGCATCCGGGGTGGGGCCCGTCCAGCGCCACGAATCGATGGTGCCGACCTCGGCGTCGGTCTCCACCGTGGCGATGCGACGGAAGAGGAGGGCCAGCTCGAACTGCTCCCGGAGGGTCTGGTTCAGCTTGGCCGCGCTGCGTACCCCGGCGTCCCAGGTGATCGGATCGGCCGGGATGTCCTCGAGGTGGCCCCACCGGTCGAGCACAGCGGCGGCCGACTTCGCTCCCCACCCCGGCAGCCCGGGGAAGCCGTCGGCGCTGTCACCGACGAGGGCCAACAGGTCCGGGATGAACGCGGGCAGGACGCCGAGGCGCTCGTGGACCCCGGCGGCGTCGAACCACTTGTCCTGCCGTCGGTCCCACTGCCACACCTTGTCGGTGACGCATTGCCCGAGGTCCTTGTCGGGCGTGCAGATGATGGCCCGGTCCACTCGCGGGTCAGCATCGGCGATGGCGGCAGCCGCGGCCAGCGCGTCGTCGGCTTCCTGTTCCACCATCGGCCACACCGTGAACCCGAAGGCTCGCAGGGCGTCCTCGACCACCGGGAACTGCGCCTTCAGGTCCCACTCGACGCCGGAGCCGTCCTTGTAGGTGGGCCACAGGTCGTTGCGGAACGACTCGATCACGTGATCGGTGGCCACGCCGACGTGGGTCGCTCCCGCATCGATCAACGCCAGCGCCGAGCTCACCACGCCCTTCGTGGCTCCCCGCTTCGAGTCCTTGTTGGCCGGGGAGTAGTGGTACCGGAACAGCTCGTAGGTCCCGTCCACCAGGTGCACGTCGAACGCCATCGGCCCATCGTCGCAGGTGGGCTGAATCGTGTCGGACCGGCCACCGCCCGTGTCAAGGAAACCTTGACACGGGGAGTTGATCCGTTCATCCTGGGTCCATGCCGACCGCGACGCTTCTTGCCTGCAGCTTCTGCCTCCGGACCGCTGACGAGGTCGACCGGCTGCTCGGCGGCGACGGCGCCTTCATCTGTGACGCATGCGTCGGGGAGTGCGACCGCATCCTCGCCGACCCGTCGATCCCGTTCCCATCGTTCGAGGGCGACGAGGTCGACGCCCTGCTCCGTCGCCTGGCCCCCGCGGCGGGTCGGGTCGAGGCAGCGGCGAGCGGCCTGCGCGGCCTGGTCGACGTGCTGCGCCAGCGGGAGGTCAGCTGGGCCCGGATCGGTGAGGCCCTGGGGGTGAGCCGTCAGGCAGCGTGGGAGCGCTTCGGGTGACCGTGCGCTAGGAGGGCGTCGGAGCGGCCCTCGCCAGCGCCGAGGCGCAGGTCGACGCTGAGCTGTTTGACCTTGAGGCCATCAGTCCACAAACATGACCAACATGGTCGGGATTCGAGCCGGGGCAGCGGCGAGCGGACCCTCCGTCCTGGCCCCGATCGACCTGCCTGCTGCGCCGCCGGTCGTCCGCTCGGTCGCGGCGCCGCTGCGGCAGCACCGGGCGCCGGCCATCGCCCTGCTCGCACTCGGCGCCATCCTCCTCGTCGGACCCATCGTCGGCGGGCTCTTCGCCAAGGTCGCGTCCGGGCAGCAGCTCATCGACGAGTTCGAGCCCCACCTCGAGGCCGACGCCCTCGCCCGCTACGACACCGACCTCGCAACCATCCGGGCGGGCACCGCCGCCATCGACCTCGTCTACGAACAGGGCCTCACCACCGAGGGCACGTTCCAGGGGATCGACGAGCTCCGCCGCCAGGCCGACGCCATCGACCTCCGAGCGTCGAGCCTCCTCGAGCGCGTCCGACGCACCGAGCCCGACTACCGGGACGTGGCGGCGATCGGCGGCTTCGAACGGGTGCCGTTCCTCATCGTCCTCACCGGTGGGGTGGCGATCTACGGCGGTTCGCTGCTGCTGGGGCGGGCTCGCAACCGGGCCCGGCCGGGTGGCGCGCTCGTGATCCTCGCCGGCGCCGCGCTCGTCGCCTACCCCTTCCTCAGCGACCTCCCGAGCGGGGCCCGCGCCGGCGGCCGCATGCTCGACTCGCTGGCGCCGGTGATGCAGGCCGGCGAGGTGCGCCAAC
>JALYWQ010000206.1 GCA_030852625.1 Actinomycetota bacterium | reverse complement strand
GCACGAACTCGCCGGGTGACACGAGCCCCCAGCCGGGGTGCTGCCAGCGGACCAGGGCCTCGACGGCCACGATCTGGTTGGTCCGCAGCGACACCTCGGGCTGGTAGTGGAGGACCAGCTCGCCCCGGGCGGCGGCGCCACGTAGGGCGTCTTCCACCTCGGCCCGCCGGAGCACGCGGGCCTGCATCTCCTCGTCGAACTCCTGCACCGAGCCGGCCCGTTGGCGGGCCAACTGGCTGGCCGCCTCCGCGTGGCGCAGCAGTTGGTCGGTGGTGATGGACCCGGGTTGGCCGACTGCGACACCGATCGACGCCGTGAGGTGCACCTCCTGGCCGTCCACCTCGAAGGGCGTCGTGAACGATCGTGCGAACCGTTCGGCGGCTCCGTCGGCGGTGTCCGGGTTGCAGAGCACCACGAACTCCTCGTCGCCCCATCGGGCCACGGCGTCGGCCGGGCCCCGCAGGTCGTCGAGGCGATCACCCACCGCGTGGAGCAGCGTCGAGCCGGCCGCCGGCGGGAGGCGTTCGGTCCGCTCGGCGAAGCGGTCGAGGGCGACGAGCAGGAGGGTGATCGGTGGTGCGTCGGCGGGCCGGCGGAGCGAGAGGTCGAGGCGGTCGAGGAAGATCGAGCGGTGGGGGAGACCCGTGGCCTCGTCCTCGAACACCTTCTTGTGGAGTCGGTCGTAGACGGCCCGCTCGGTGCTCAGGTCGCGGGCCGTCCACGTGACACCGGCGCGGTGGCGACGGAAGGTCGACCGGGTGGGCACCTCGGTGCCGGTGGCCGACACCACGTTCAGGTTCCCGGACCACTCGCCCCGGGCCTCGAGGGCCGGGCGGAGGGCCACCTCGAGCACCGGTCGGTCGACCTCCGCCACGCGGTCGAAGGCGTTCTCGCCGTAGGTCGGGGCCTCGAGGGCCATGCCGAGCAGGCGACGGCCGGCTGCGTTGAGGTAGGTGAGGGTGCCGTCGAGCTCCAGCACCGCGGCCAGCTCGGTGGAGTCGGCGAGGAGGCCCTCGAGGAGCTCGAGGCTCGGCGGCTCCGGTGCGTCGGCCACGGGTCGGCGGCTACCCGCTCCGGTCCTTGGCCACCTCGAGGTAGGCGGCGCGCAGGTGCCCGAGGGCCTCCTGCAGGGTGGCCTCGGCCTCGCCGAGCCGTCCCGAGAGGCCCTCGAGGAGCGCGGTCAGCCCGTCGATGGCCAGGACAGCCTCGCTGAGCTTCGGTTCGGGCGCCGTGAGGTGGATGGCGGCCAGCTCGTAGATGCCCATGGCGTGGTTGGCGATCACCACCGAGGCCGGCGCCTCGAGGAGCTCCTGGCGCACCTGGTCGAGCTCGGCCTGCATCTGCTGCACCCGGGCCTGGTCCTCCGGGGAGAGGTCCTCGAACGACGGCGGGGCGTCGTCCGACGGTGCGGGGGCGGGCTCGGCGCGGCCCACCGGGCGCTCGCCGTCGGGGGTCCACAGGCTCATGAGGTGCTCGCTCGGGTTGTGGTGCGGTCGGGCATCGCTGGTACCCTACGCGCCACAACTACATCGGGAAGCGGGGCTCGTCCCCCACCCGTCCGTGCACGGTGCGCCGTGTTGCGCGTCGGGTCGCACGTGCACCTCCACAGCGCTTGCGCTGCGTTGGCGGGCGTCGGCATCCCCCGGCGCCCGCCCGTTTCGTTTTTCGGACCGTGCGGTCGCCACAACGACCCAGTCCGCGCACAGGAGGTACCAGCGCCTAGATGAAGAGGATTTGGCGATAGCCACGCCCCCGGCCAACAGCGAGCCCCGGATCAACGATCGGATCCGTGCTCGGGAAGTACGACTGGTGGGCCACGACGGACAGCAGATCGGCATCAAGCCGCTGCCTGAAGCCCTGGCCATCGCCCGGGAGCTCGACCTCGACCTCGTCGAGGTCGCCGCCCAGGCGAACCCACCGGTGTGCCGGGTCATGGACTACGGCAAGTACAAGTACGAGGCGGCTCAGAAGGCGAAGGAATCTCGCCGGAAGACCACCAACGTCGTCATCAAGGAGATGAAGTACCGCCCGAAGATCGGCGGCGGCGATTTCGACACCAAGACCCGCAAGGTCGAGGCGTTCCTCAGGGAAGGTCACAAGGTGAAGGTCACGCTGACCTTCCGTGGCCGTGAGGTGTACCACCCCGAGCTCGGCCGGAAGATCCTCGACCAGGTCGAGGCAGCCGTGAAGGACGTGGGACGGGTCGAGATCTTCCCGAGGGTCGACGGTCGCAACATGACGATGGTCCTGACGCCCGACAAGCGGGCCCAGGCCGCCGCTGAGAAGGCAGCCGCTGCGGCCGCCGCCGAGGGTGAGGAGGCCACGGTCGGGACAGTCCCCGCCGAGGCCGAGGCACCTGCCGAGGTGGCCACCGAAGCACCAGCCGTCGAAGCAGCCACGCCGGAACCCACCCCTGACGACGACACCACCAGCACCGACACCTGAGTCGGTGCGGCACGACAGAGGAACACCATGCCGAAGCAGAAGACGCACCGCGGTGCGGCCAAGCGGTTCAAGGTCACCGGCACCGGCAAGCTCCGGCGCCGCTCGGCCAACCTGAACCACATCCTGGAGAAGAAGGCCCCGAAGCGGAAGCGCCGGCTGGCCGGTGAGACCGACGTCGCCCCCGGCGACGCCAGCCGCATCAACCGCATGCTCGGCCGTTAGAGCCGGAGCGAGAGGAGACAGTCATGGCACGGGTCAAGCGCTCCGTCCATTCCAAGAAGAAGCGCCGGGTCGTCCTCGAGCGCGCCAAGGGGTACTACGGCAACAAGAGCCGTTCGTACCGCTCGGCCAACGAGCAGGTCCAGCACTCCCTGAACTACGCGTTCCGCGACCGGCGGGCCCGCAAGGGTGACTTCCGGTCGCTCTGGATCCAGCGGATCAACGCCGCCTGCCGCGAGCACGGCACGTCCTACAGCCGGTTCATCGCCGGGCTGCGGGTCGCCGAGATCGAGGTGGATCGCAAGGTCCTGGCCGACCTGGCCGTGCACGAGCCGGCGGCCTTCGCCGCCCTCGTGGCCACCGCCACGGAGGCCGCGGCCAAGGAGAACGCCTGAACGATCGCGGGCCCCTCGGGGCACGCCATCCAAGCGTGCAGCGTCTGCGGCGCCTCTCGGGGCGCCGCGCTGCGCGTTCGGAGGAGGGCGCGTTCGTGATCGACGGGCCCGTCCTGCTCGCCGAGGCCCTCGACGCGGACGTCCAGCTGCACGAGGTGTTCGCCGCTCCCGGGGCCGACGACGGGCTCGTGGAGCGGGCTCGCGCCGCCGGAGCGACGGTCCACCGGCTCGAGGCCGACGTGCTCAAGCGCGCCGTCGACACCGTCACCCCGCAGGACGTCGCGGCCATCGCGGCGCGGGCGGTGGTGCCTCTGGCCGAGGCTGTCGCGGCGGCGGCCCGGGGCCCGTTCACCCTCGTCCTGGTCGACGTCAGCGACCCGGGCAACGCCGGCACCCTGCTGCGCGCCGCCGAGGCTTCCGGCGCGTCGGCGGTACTGTTCTGCGGGACCTCCGTCGACCCGTGCAACCCGAAGTGCGTGCGGGCCTCGGCGGGGGCGCTCTTCCACCTTCCGGTCGCTGACGGAGGAGATGCAGGAACCGTGCTCGAGGAGCTGGCAGCCGAAGGCGTGCGCACGGTGGCCACGGTCGTCCGCGGGGGCGTCCCCTACGACGAGGCCGACCTCCGTGGCCCGGTGGCGGTCATCCTCGGGAGCGAAGCCCACGGGCTCCCGGCCTCGCTGGTGGACAAGGTCGACGTCCAGTGCACGATCCCGATGGAGGGGCGCTCGGAGTCGCTCAACGTGGCCATGGCGGGATCGGTCCTGGCCTTCGAGGCCCTGCGCCAACGCCGGTCAGGCGCCTCGTGACCGACCTCGAGCTCGACCTGTACCCCGACGCCGTGCTCGTCACCGACACCGACGGGGTGCTCGTGGCCCTCAACGCCGCTGCCCTGCAGGTGTTCGGCGCCGAGTCCGCCTCCCTGGTGGGCCGGCCGGTGGGGGAGGCCTTCGACGTGCGAGCGCCCGGCGGCACCCCCGCCCTCCGAGGCGAGTGGCCCGACCTCACCGGCGAGCTCGAGCTCACCTTCCGCCGGCCCGACGGCACCGATGTGCCGGCCGCCGCCACCCTGCGGGTCGGGGCCGAGCGCGCCGTCCTCGCCCTGCGTCCGTCGGACGAGAAGAGCGGCATCGCCGTGATCTCCACCGTCTCCCACGAGCTGCGCAGCCCGCTCACGTCGGTGAAGGGCTACACCTCGCTGATGCTCAGCCGGTGGGACCGGCTCACCGACGAGCAGAAGCGCACGATGCTCGAGCAGGTGCACCACGACGCCGATCGCGTCACCCGGCTCGTCACCGAGCTCCTCGACATCAGCCGGCTCGAGACCGGCCGGCTCGTGCTGCGGCGGCAGATGGTCGACCTCCCGGCGCTGGCAACCTCGGTGGTGGAGAAGGTGGGGATGGGGATCGCCGAGCTCGACTGCACGGTGCAGTTCGCGCCCGACGTGCCCGCCGTCTACGCCGACCCCGACAAGGTGGAACAGGTCCTCACCAACCTGGTGGAGAACGCGGCCAAGTACGGCAGTCCGGCCGGCATGCGGGTCACCGGTGAGCTCGACGGCGACGCGGTCACGGTGGCCGTGCTCGACGTGGGCCCCGGCATCCCCAACGAGGATCTGCCCCGGGTGTTCACCAAGTTCTTCCGGCGCGACCACGGCCGCCCCAACGGCACCGGTCTCGGCCTCTGGATCAGCCGCGGGCTGGTGGAGGCCCACGGCGGCGAGTTGGTCGCCGAGTCCGAGCTCGGGATGGGGAGCACCTTCCGCTTCACCCTGCCCGCCGATGCCTTCGAGCGTTCGCTCGAGGAATCGATTGGCGAGGGCTGACCGCCACCGGAGAGGCTGCGAAGCGGATGATCGACGACATCGACGGCATCGAGGCCGCTGCGCTCCCACGCGTGGAGGCGGCCGGCACCCTCGAGGAGCTGCGCGCCCTCGAGGCTGAGCTGCTCGGGAAGAAGTCGGCCCTCACCGGCCTGAAGGCCGGGCTCGGGAAGCTCGATGCCGACGGCAGGAAGGCGGCCGGTGCCGCCCTCCAGCGAGCGCAGTCCACCATCGGCCAGGCCCTCGCCGCCCGTCGGGCCGAGCTCGAAGCGGTGGCCCGCGCCGCCCAGCTCGAGGCCGAGCGACTCGACCTCACCGAGGTCCTGCCCACCCCTGGCGGCGGCCACCTCCACCTCACCACGCAGGCCATGGAGCAGCTCGAGGACGTCTTCGTGGGGATGGGCTTCACCATTGCCGAGGGGCCCGAGGTGGAGACCGACTGGCACAACTTCGGCGCCCTGAACTTCCCGCCCGACCACCCGGCGCGCGACATGTACGACACGCTCTACGTCGAGTTCGGCGCACCGGGCTCCACGTTGCTGCGCACCCACACCTCGCCGGTGCAGGTGCGGGTGATGACCTCCCAGCCGCCGCCGATCTACATGGTGATGCCGGGCCGGGTGTACCGGCAGGACACGCCCGACGCCACCCACATGCCGGTGTTCCACCAGATCGAGGGCCTGGTGATCGACCGCAACATCACCTTCGCCGACCTGGCCGGCACCCTCGACGTGTTCACCAAGGCCTTCTTCGGCGGCGACTTCACCTCCCGCCTCCGCCCGTCGTACTTCCCCTTCACCGAGCCCTCGGCGGAGTACGACATCCGCCGTCCCGACGGCTCGTGGCTCGAGCTGGGCGGCTGCGGGATGGTGCACCCCAACGTGCTGGGCAACTGCGGGATCGACCCCGAGGAGTGGCAAGGCTTCGCCTTCGGCTTCGGGCTCGACCGCCTCGGCATGAGCGCCCACGGGGTCGACGACCTCCGCGACCTGTTCACCAACGACATCCGCTTCCTCTCCCAGTTCTAGGCCCCACCGCATGAAGGTCCTCCTCTCCTGGCTCCGCGACTTCGCTCCCTTCGAGGGCGACCCGGTCGCGCTCGGCGAGCAGATGAGCGACCTGGGGATGGCGGTCGAGGAGATGGATCGCCTGGGCGAAGGGCTCGACGGCATCGTCGTGGCCCGGGTGCTCGAGACCCGTCCCATCGAAGGGGCCAACAAGATCCACCTCGTGGTCGTCGACGCCGGCGACGGCGAAGGCCTCGAGGTCGGGTGCGGCGCGTTCAACATGAGCCCTGGTGACCTCGTGCCGCTGGCCACGGTCGGCACCACGATGCCCAACGGCATGGAGATCGGCCGCCGCAAGATGGCCGGCGTCGTGTCGAACGGCATGCTCTGCTCGGCCAGCGAGCTCGGGCTGGCCGACGACCACGCCGGCATCTTCCTCCTCCCGTCGCACCTCGAGCCGGGCACGCCGTTCAAGGAGGCCATGGGCATCGAGCCCGACGTCCTCTACGACCTCGAGATCAACCCCAACCGCCCCGACGCCATGTCGATCATGGGCGTGGCGCGCGACCTGGCCGCCCGCATGCGGCTGCCGTTCACGGTCCCCGAGCCGGTGATCGAGGTGGCACCGGCCGGTGCCATCGGGCAGGTGAGCGTGGAGATCGTCGACCCCGACCTCTGCGGGCGCTTCGAAGCCCGGGTGATCACCGGCGTGCAGGTGGGCCCCGGCGACCCCACCATCGCCCGTCGCCTCACGGCCCTCGGGATGCGGTCGATCAACAACGTGGTCGACGCCTCCAACTACGTGATGCTCGAGCTCGGCCAGCCCAACCACCCCTACGACCTGGCCAAGGTGGCCGGCCCAGGGTTCCGCATCCGCCGAGCTCGAGACGGCGAGCGCCTCACCACCCTCGACGACGTCGACCGCACCCTCACGGTCAACGACCTCCTGATCTGTGGAGCCGACGACGCACCGGTGGGCCTGGCCGGGATCATGGGCGGCGCCACCAGCGAGATCGACGGCAGCACCACCGACGTCCTCCTCGAGATGGCCTGGTTCCACCCCATCGGCATCGTGAAGTCGAGCCGCCGCCACAAGCTCCGCTCCGAGGCGTCGGCCCGGTTCGAGAAGGGCACCGACCCCGACGTCATCGACCTGGCCATGCGCCGCTTCGCCGAGCTCCTGGCGCCGAGCGGCGCCCGGCTCACCGACGGGCGCGCCGTGCAGGACGGCACGCTGCCCGATCGTCCGCCGGTGCGGGTGCGCACGGCTCGGGTGGCCTCGCTCCTCGGAACCGACCTCGGCGTCGACCGGATGCGCGAGGTGCTCGAGCCGATCGGGTTCGCCAGCCAGCCGGTCGACGGCGACCTCGAGGTGACGATCCCGTCGTGGCGCTACGACTCGGCCACCGAGATCGACGTGATCGAGGAGATCGCCCGCCACCACGGCTACACCGAGCTGGGCCGCACCGTGCCGCGAGCGTCCACCACGGGCCAGCTCTCGGCTCGCCAGCGCGACCGCCGGAACCTCCGGCGGGCCCTCGTGGGTCGCGGCCTGGCTGAGGCCATGCCGATGCCGTTCCTGGCGCCCGGCGAGCTCGAGCGCTGCGGTCTCGACGGCGACGGCATCGTGATCGCCAACCCCCTCGTCGCCGAGCAGTCGATCCTGCGCACGGCGCTGCTCCCGGGCCTGGTCGCCGCCATCGCCCACAACTGGTCCCATCGCAACCACGGCGTGGGGCTCTTCGAGATCGGCCACGTGTTCCGTCGCCCCGGCGATCCGGACGCCGAGCTGCCCGATGAGCGGGAGGTGCTGGCGGCCATCGTGGGCGGCGCCGAGGCGCCGGAGGCGGTGGCGATCTGGCGGATCATCGAGGCCACCCTCGCGGTGCCCGACATCGACCTGGTCAACGGCGCGGTGCCGGGCCTCCACCCCACCCGGGCGGCCACCCTGCTGCACGACGGCGTGGTGGTCGGTGGGCTCGGCGAGCTCGATCCGGCCGTGCTCGACGCGTACGGGGTGGGGGAGCGGGTGGCCTACCTCGAGGTCGACCTCGACGCCCTCCTCGCGCTGCCGCACGGCGAGCGCCCCTACCGCCCCTTCAGCACCTTCCCCAGCTCCGACATCGACGTGGCCTTCGAGGTCGACGAGGCGGTGTCGGCCATTGCCCTACGGGAGTGCATCCGGCAGGCCGCCGGCCCGCTGCTGTGGAGCGTGGAGCTCTTCGACGTGTTCCGCGGCAGTTCGCTGGCCCCGGGCCGGCGGAGCCTGGCCTACTCGCTGCGCCTCCAGGCACCGGACCGCACCCTCACCGACGCCGACGTGGCCGAGGTGCGCACCCAGGTGATCGAGGCCGCCGCGAACGAACTGGGCGCCACGCTCCGAGGCTGACCCGACCGGGGGCTCAGGTCCCGGGCGTCTCGTTGAGGTTGCCGTCGCTCATCTGCCGGTAGAGGTCGTAGATCTCCTTGCAGATCCCGCACATCGGCAGCTTCTTCGGGTCCTGCTGCGGCACGAACCGCTCGCCGCAGAGCGCCTCGACCGGGTACCCGTAGATCCGGGCCTCCGTGACCTTGGCCAGGGCCGACTCGCCCGGCTCGGTCTTCACGATGTGGGCCGCCTTCGGCGGCGCCGTGCTCACGTCCTCGTCGGTCCGCTCGTCGAGCGCCACCCCGCTGCCGGGCTGGGGGGCGATGCGGGCCGGCTGGGGCGTCGGGTCGCTCATGACCACAACGCTACCGCCGAGCTCACTTGCATGATCATGCAGGATCCTGCATGATCAGCGGATGGCACGGATCGGGATCATCGGCGCATCGGGCTTCACCGGGGCCGAGCTGTTGCGCCTCCTCGCCGGACATCCCGACCTCGAGGTGGTGCTGGCGACGGGTGACACGCAGGCCGGTACCCCCGTGGCCGACCTCTACCCGAGCCTGGCGGCGGCCTACCCGGACCTCGTCTTCACGCCGTACAGCGCGGCCGACAGTGCGGGGCTCGACCTCGTGTTCCTCGGCCTGCCCCACGGTGCGTCCCAGGCCATCGTGCCGGAGCTGGTCGGCAAGGTCGGCCACCTCGTCGACCTGGCGGCCGACTTCCGGCTGCAGGACCCGTCGCTCTACCCCACCTGGTACGGCGAGCCCCACGCGGCGCCGGAGCTCCTGCCCGACTTCACCTATGGACTGCCCGAGCTGTTCCGGGACGAGATCCTCGCGGCCACCCACGTGGCCGCCCCCGGCTGCTACCCGACCACTGCCGCGCTGGCCCTCGCCCCCCTCGTGCGGGCCGGGGTGGTCGAGGCCACCGGGATCGTCGTGGACGCCGCGTCGGGCGTGTCCGGGGCCGGGCGGCCGCCGAAGCCCACCACCACCTTCTGCGCCGTCGACGAGGACTTCACGGCCTACGGACTGCTCGACCACCGCCACACGCCGGAGATCGAGCAGGCCACCGGCGCGCAGGTCCTCTTCACCCCCCACCTCGCACCGATGAACCGGGGCATCCTGGCCACCTGCTACTCGAGGCCCACCGCACCCACCTCCACCGAGGCCGTGCAGGCCGTGCTCGCCGAGGCCTACGCCGGCGAGCCCTTCGTGGTGGTGTCGGACCGGTCGCCGTCCACCAAGGCCACGCTCGGCTCCAACACCGCCCACCTCACGGCCCGGGTCGACGACCGCACCGGCTGGGTGGTCACCATCGCCGCACTGGACAACCTCACCAAGGGGGCGTCGGGCCAGGCCGTGCAGTGCGCCAACCTCCTCCTCGGCCTCCCCGAGACCTCCGGTCTCCCGATCGTGGGGGTGTACCCGTGAGCGAGCTTGCGAGCGAACCAAGACGACACAGGGCCCCGTCATTGGCCTCCCAGGAGATAGACGATCGGATGTCGCTGAGGATTGGGACTAGCCAATGACTGTCACTGCTGCCAAGGGGTTCCGGGCCAACGGGATCCACTGCGGGATCAAGGCCTCTGGCGATCCCGATTTCAGCCTGGTGGCCACCGCGAGCGGCCAGCCCGTCGCCGCCGCGGCGGTGTTCACCCAGAACAAGATGACCGCCGCACCGGTCGTCACCACCCGCGCCCACCTCGACGCCACCGGCGGGCAGGCGGTCGGCGTCGTGCTGAACAGCGGGTGCGCCAACGCCGCCACCGGCGAACAGGGCCGGACCGACTCGGAGCGCACCTGCGCCGCCGTCGCCGAGGCCCTCGGGTGCCGGCCGGAGGAGCTCCTCGTGTGCTCCACCGGCCTCATCGGCTTCTACCTCCCGATGGAGGCAATCGAAGCCGGTGCCCAACCGCTCGTCGACGGTCTCCGGGGCGATGCCAAGGGGGGCACCGCGGCGGCCGACGCCATCCTCACCACCGACACCCGGCGCAAGGAGACCCTCGTCACCGGGCCCGACTTCGTGGTCGGCGGAATGGCCAAGGGGGCCGCCATGCTGGCCCCCAACATGGCCACGATGCTGGCTGTCCTCACCACCGACGCCGAGGTCGACCCCGCCACGCTCACCGCGGTGCTGCGGGCCGGGGTGGCCGACAGCTTCAACGCCATGACCGTCGACGGCTGCACCTCCACCAACGACACCGTGATCCTCCTGGCGTCGGGCGAGGCCGGGCCGCCCGCCGACCCCGTCGCCTTCGCCGAGGCCGTCGCGGCGGCCTGCCTCGACCTGGCCACCCAGATGGTCGGCGACGCCGAAGGCCACACCAAGGCCGTCCACCTCTACGTCACCGGCGCGGCCTCCGATGCCGAGGCCCTGGCCGGCGCCCGCAAGGTCGCTGAGAGCGCCCTCGTGAAGTGCTCCTGGTACGGCAAGGACCCCTACTGGGGTCGGGTGGCCAGCGAGCTCGGCTCGGCCGGCATCGAGTTCGACCCCGACACCCTCACCGTCGACTACGGCGGCATCGTCGTGGCCGCCGGCGGGATCACGGTCGACTGCGACCAGGCCGCCCTGGCCGCCTACATGGACCAGGAGTGGATCGAGGTCACCGCCGATCTCGGCCTCGGCGACGGCCGAGCCCGGGTGATCACCAACGACCTCACCCACGCCTACATCGACGAGAACATGGGGACCTCGTGACCACCCCCGAGCAGGCCCAGCAGCGCGCCGACGTCCTCATCGAGGCCCTGCCCTACATCCAGCGGTTCCGGGGTCGGATCATCGTGGTGAAGTTCGGCGGCAACGCGATGGTCGATCCGGCCCTCTCGGCCACCTTCGCCGAGGACGTGGTGCTGATGCACTCGGTGGGCCTCCGGCCGGTGATCGTCCACGGGGGCGGGCCGCAGATCAGCGACCTCATGCAGCGGCTCGGCAAGGAGACGGAGTTCCGCGACGGCCAGCGGGTCACCGACGCCGAGACCGTCGACATCGCCCGGATGGTGCTCGTGGGCAAGGTGAGCCGGGAGATCGTGGCCTCGATCAACGTCCACGGACCCCTCGCGGTCGGTGTGTCGGGTGAGGACGCCGGCCTGATCGAGGCCGACGCCCGTGACCCCTCGCTCGGCTTCGTGGGCGACGTCTCTGCGGTGAACCCCGCCCTCCTGCACCGACTCCTCGCCGAGGACCTGATCCCGGTCGTGTCCACCATCGGCGCCGACGCCGCCGGGCAGGCCTACAACATCAACGCCGACGCCGTGGCCGGCGCCATCGCCGAAGCTCTCGAAGCCGAGAAGGTGATCTACCTCACCGACATCGAAGGCCTGCTCGCCGACCTCGCCGACCCATCGAGCCTCATCAGCCGGATCGACGCCGACGCCCTCCAGGCCCTCGTCGACGACGGCACCCTCACCGGTGGGATGATCCCGAAGATCGCCTCGTGCCTCCATGCCGTGCGCAACGGGGTGGGCTCGGCCCACCTCCTCGACGGTCGGTTGCCCCACGTGGTGCTGCTCGAGCTGTTCAGCGACGCCGGGATCGGCACGATGATCACGGCGGCACCGGCATGAGCGTGATCGACAGCCCGCTCATGAGCACCTACGCCGTGCCGCCCATGGACCTGGTGCGGGGGAGCGGGTCGTGGGTGTGGGACGCCGAGGGCAAGCAGTTCCTCGACCTCCTGTCGGGGCTGGCCGTCACCAGCCTGGGCCATGCCCACCCGACCGTGGCGGCCGCCATCGCCGAGCAGGCCGGCACGCTGCTCCACGTGTCGAACCTGTTCGGCAATCCGATCGCGGGGGAGGTGGCGGCCACCCTCGACCGGCTCCTCGGCACCGGGCAGTCGTCGTGGCCGGCCACGGGGCAGCGGGGCCAGGTGTTCTTCACCAACTCCGGGGCCGAGGCCAACGAGTGCGCCCTCAAGCTGGCCCGCAAGTTCGGCGGCCGGGGCCGCCACGTCGTGGTGAGCGCCTTCGGCTCGTTCCACGGCCGCACCCTGGCCACCCTCCACGCCACCGGCCAGCCCACCAAGCACGAACCCTTCCAGCCGTTGCCCGAGGGCTTCCGGCACGTGGCCTGGCTCGACATCGACGCCCTCGAGGGGTGCCTCGACCCGTCGGTGGCGGCGGTGCTCCTCGAGCCGGTGCAGGGCGAGGGTGGCGTCAACCCGGCGACCGCCGAGTACTTCCAGGCCGTCCGTCGCCTCTGCGACGAGCGGGGGATCCTCTTCATCGTCGACGAGATCCAGACCGGCCTCGGCCGGTGCGGCTCGTGGTTCGCCCACCACGCCCTCGGCGTGGAGCCCGACGTGGTCACCATGGCCAAGGCCCTGGGCAACGGGATGCCGATCGGGGCCTGCTGGGCCCGCCGTGAGGTGGCGGCGGCCTTCGAGCCGGGCGACCACGGCACCACCTACGGCGGCCAGCCCCTCGCCACCGCCGCGGCGCGCGCCGTCCTGCAGGTGATGGAGGAGGAGGACGTCCCGGCCCGGGCGACACGGGCCGGCGCTCGGATCACCGCTGCCCTCGAGGCCCTTCCGAACGTGGGCGCGGTCCGGGGATCGGGGCTGCTCATCGCGGCCGAGCTGGTCGACCGCGATGCGAAGGAGGTGTACCTCCGGCTGCTCGACCTGGGGGTCATCGTCAACGCCGTCACGCCCACCGCGCTTCGCCTGGCACCGTCGCTGCTCATCACCGACGACGAGATCGAGCTCGCCGTCGACCGCATCGGGGAGGCCCTGTCATGACCCGCCACGTCCTCGAGATCGACGACCTCACCGCCGACGAGGTGGCCACCGTGCTCGACCTCGCCGCGTCGCCCGACCGCCCTCACCTGCTGGCCGGCCGCACCGTGGGGCTGTACTTCGAGAAGCAATCGCTCCGGACCCGCCACTCGTGCGAGGCGGCGGTGGTCGAGCTGGGTGGCCACCCGGTGACCTTCCGGCAGGACGAGGTGGGGGGCGGCTCCCGCGAACCGCTGGCCGACATCGCCCGCGTGCTCTCCGGCTACCACGCCGTGCTCGGCGGCCGTGTCTACGACCACGCCATGCTCGAGGACCTGGCCGCCAACGCCGGCATCCCGGTGGTCAACCTGCTCTCCGACCTCGGTCACCCGTGCCAGGCCTTCGCCGACCTCCTCACGATGCAGGAGCAGTTCGGTGACCTGGCCGGTCGCACGATCGCGTGGGTGGGCGACTTCAACAACGTGGCCCGGAGCCTGGCTCTCGCCGCGGCCCGCACGGGCATGACGATGCGGGTGGCTTGCCCGCCTGGGTACGGCCCGTCGGAGCTCGACGTCGACCGCGTGGCGCGGGCCGGCGACGGCGCCACCCTCGAGGTGGTCGCCAAGGCCCAGGAGGCGGCCGATGGAGCCGATGCCATCCACACCGACGTGTGGGCGTCGATGGGCCAGGAGCACGAGGCCGAGGCCCGGCAGCGGGCCTTCGAGGGGTTCCAGGTCGACGATTCGGTGATGGCGGCGGCACCGGCCCACGCCGTCTTCATGCACTGCCTCCCGGCCCATCGCGGCGAGGAGGTGGCCGCGTCGGTCGTCGACGGTCCGCAGAGCGTGGTGATCCAGCAGGCCCACAACCGCCTGCACTCCTTCCGTGGCGTGCTCCGCTGGCTCCTGGAGGAGCGCTGATGGCCAAGACCGAGCCGGTGTCGAAGCCGCTCGCCAAGCCGCAGCGCCAGCACCGCATCGCCCGGCTGCTCGCCGACCACGCCGTCACCAGCCAGGCCCACCTGGTGGAGCTGCTCGCGGCCGACGGGGTGACGGCCACGCAGGCCACCGTGTCGCGCGACCTCGAAGACCTCGGCGCCATCAAGGTCCGGGTGGCCGGTGGCGACACCGTGTACGCCATCCCCGAGCTTCCGGCCAGCCAGCGGGCACCGGAGGACCACCTCCGGCGGGTGTTCGGCGACTGGGTCGTCGAGGTGTCCCACTCGCTCAACCTGGTCGTGCTCCGCACGCCGCCCGGCTCGGCCCACGTGGTGGGCTCGGCCCTCGACCGCTCCGGCCTCCCCGAGGTGCTCGGCACCGTCGCCGGTGACGACACCCTCATCGTCGTCGTCAGCGAGGAAGCCGGCGGCGCGGCGGTGGCCCGCCAACTTTCCAAGCTCGCAGGGCTGGTGTGATGGTTGCCCTCCCCGCAGCTCCAGCATCGACCCCCCAACACGAAGGAACCTGAAGCCATGGCCAAGCGCGTCGTCCTCGCCTACAGCGGCGGCCTCGACACCTCCGTCGCCGTCCGTTGGATGATCGACAACCTCGGCGTCGAGGTCATCGCCCTCGCGGTCGACGTCGGCCAGGCCGCCGAGGACTACGAGGTGGTGAAGGAGCGGGCCCGGGCTGCTGGTGCCATCGAGGCCATCGTGGTCGACGCCAAGGAGGAGTACGCCGCCGACTACTGCGTGCCGGCCCTCAAGGCCAACGCCCTCTACGAGAACCGCTACCCGCTCGTGTCGGCGCTCTCCCGCCCGGTGATCGTGCGGCACCTCGTGGAGGCGGCCAAGTTCCACGGCGCCGACGCCGTGGCCCACGGCTGCACCGGCAAGGGCAACGACCAGGTGCGCTTCGAGGTTTCCACGCGGGCCCTCGCGCCGCACCTCGAGGTGATCGCGCCCGTCCGGGGCTGGGGGATGACCCGCGAGGACAGCATCCTCTACGCCTACGACCACGACATCCCGATCGTGGCGACGAAGGAGAAGGTGTACTCGATCGACGACAACATCTGGGGTCGAGCGATCGAGTGCGGCGAGATGGAGGACCCGTGGAACCAGCCTCCGCCGGGGGTGTGGCTCCTCACCAAGCCCACCGCCACCGAGCCCGTGGACGTGGTGGTCGGATTCGACGCCGGTGTGCCGGTGAGCCTCGACGGTGAGACCCTCAGCCCGCTGGCGATCATCGACCGCCTCAACGCGGTGGTCGGCTCCTACGGCGTCGGCCGCATCGACATGGTGGAGAACCGGCGGGTCGGCATCAAGAGCCGCGAGACCTACGAGTGCCCGGCCAGCCTGGCGCTGATCCTCGCCCACCGCGACCTCGAGGGGATCTGCCTCGAGCGTGACGTCCAGCGGGAGAAGGCCCGGCTCGAGCCCCGGTACGCCGAGCTGGTCTACGACGGCCTCTGGTTCAGCCCCCTCAAGCGGGCCCTCGACGCCTTCATCGACGAGACCCAGCGCTACGTCACCGGCGAGGTTCGCCTGCGACTGTCGCCGGGCAACTGCGAGGTCACCGGACGGCGGAGCCCCCACTCGCTCTACGACTACGCCCTCGCCACCTACGACGCAGAGGACAACTTCCGCCACGAGGACTCGGCCGGGTTCGTGCGCCTCTGGGGCCTCTCCGTCCAGACCTGGGCCGCCACCCAGGGCCACCTCGGCCAGGAGTAGTCGTGGCCACCCTCTGGCACGGGCGGTTCGAGGGCGGCCCGGCCGACGAGCTCCTCGCCTACACCGTCAGCCTCCCGTACGACCAGCGCCTCGCGCCCGACGACCTGGCCGGCTCGCGCGCCCACGTGCGGGGCCTCGGTCGGGTGGGCCTCCTCGACGACGCGGAGGTGGCCGCCATCCTCACGGCGCTCGACGACGTCGAAGCCGAGCTGGCGGCGGGGATCTTCGTCTTCGCCCCGAGCGACGAGGACATCCACACCGCCGTCGAACGACGGGTCA
>JALYWQ010000177.1 GCA_030852625.1 Actinomycetota bacterium | reverse complement strand
CGGCTCCGGCGCGGCCGACAGCGCTTCCTCGATGCGATCCTGGTCCTCGGTCTGCTCCACGGTCTGCATGCTCGTCTCCACCGGTCGGTCGTGTCGATCCGGTTCCGTCGGGGGCACCGGTTGCAGTACTGACGGAGCCTGGCCCCGCAGATCATCGGGCACGTTGAGCTCGTCGATCCGTCGGTGCGTTCGCCGGCGGACCCTACGGTGGCGCCGTGGAGCGCTCCCGCCTCGTCCGCCTCGTCACTGCGGTGGTGGTCGCTGTCGTGGCGGCGCCGGCGGCGTTGGCGCTGGTGGGCGTCGATCACGACGACTTCCCGCTCTCGACGTTCCCGATGTTCGCCCGGGAGCGCCCGGCCACCACCCTCCTGTCGGGGGCCGTCGTGATGGAGGCCGACGGGTCGGAGGACCGGCTCGGGCCCCAGACGATCAGCGGCTCCGCCGAACCGCTCCAGGCCAAGTCCCTCGTCGACCGGGCCCTCGACGGCGATCCGACGTCGTTGTGCCGCCGGCTCCTGGACCGCACGGACGGGGCTCGCGTGCTCCTCGTGGAGGACGAGGTGCGAGCCGTCGACCACTATCTGGGCGACGAGTCGGCGACCCGGCGGGTGCGCTCGGTCGAGTGCCGTCAGGTCGTCCGATGAACGTGGCCGCGGCCGACCCGTCCGGTGGGACGCCGGTCGTTCGCATGACGGCGGCGACGGGCTCCTGGCTGACCCGCCCCCTGCCGGCCCGGGCCCTCGCGGCGGTGCGGATCGCGACCGGGGTCTACGCGGTGGGCCTGGTGCTCGGCCGGGGCCCGAGCCAGCTCGAGCTGGCCGGCGATGGGTTCGGGTGGGACCCGGTCGGCATCCTGCGCCCCTTCGGGTCGCCTCCGGGCGTCGGTCTCGTGGCCGCGCTGGGGATGGTCGCGCTGGCGTCGAGCCTGGCGTTGGTCGTCGGTTGGCGTCATCGCCTCACCGGCCCGGTCTGCTTCGTGAGCGTCCTGACCTGGGCCACGCTGGCCAGCAGCTGGGGTCACCTCTTCCACAGCGACAACCTCGTCGTCCTGCACCTCGGGGTGCTGGCCTGGTTCCCGGCGTCCGACGCCTGGTCGCTCGACCGCCGAGCCGGTCGCCGAACCGATGCCGGCCCCTCAGCCACCTACGGGTGGGCGGTGCGGCTGGCAGCGATCCTCACCGCTGTCACCTACGTGGCTGCCGGGCTGGCCAAGGCCCGGCTCGGCGGGTGGGGATGGCTCGACGGCGAGACCCTGCGAGGCCTCGTGGCCCACGACAACCTCCGCAAGGAGCTCATCGGCGCGCCGTCCACACCGCTGGCCGGCCCCGTGGTTCGCCAGGCCTGGATGTTCACGCCGCTGGCGTTGGCCACCTTCGCCGTGGAGCTGGGTGCGCCCCTCGCCCTCCTCGGTGTCCGGGCCGCACGGGGTTGGACGCTCGCGGCGTGGGTGTTCCACGTCGGCATCGTGGCCCTGATGACGGTGAGCTTCCTCTACCCGCTCACCCTGCTCGCCTTCGTCCCCACCCTCGCCGCCAGCGAGGCTCTCCCCCTCCGACTCCCACGTCGGAGGCGGGCGTGAGACGAGCGCTGAAGGTGGGGCTCGTGTGGGTGCTCGTGCTCGGCGTGACGCGGTTGTTCGTGCTGTCGCCCGAGCGGTGCGCCGTGCCCACGTCGCGCGAGTTGGCGGCGTCGGTGTCGGCCGCGATCGGCTGGTTCGACCGCAACCAACTCCCGGCCGGCAACGTCCTCTACGCCTACGAACGGGCGACGGACGAGGCGATCCGAGCCGAGGAGCTCGTCCGGCCGCAGGGCGTGCTGCTCTCCCTCTACCAGGCCGCCCGCGACGGCTACCCCGATGCGCTGGCGATCGCCGACCGGGCCTTGCCGTGGTCGCTCGACCGGCTCGTCGACACCGGTGACGGCGGACGGGCCGTCGCCCTCCGGGGCCAACGAGCCCCCACCGGCGCCTCGGCGCTTCTCGTCGCTGCGCTGGTCGAGCGGCGCCTCGCGACCGGCGACACCGAGCACGACGAGCTCATCGCCTCGTTGGCCCGGTTCCTCCTCGGGCAGGTGGAGGGCTCCGGTGCGGTGCGCTCGTCCTGGGATCCGGCCACCGGCCCCGTGCCCGCCTACTCCATCTTCTTCACCGGCGAGACGATGTGGGCCCTGACCCGAGCGGCGAGGGTGGAGCCCGACGGGCCGTGGGCGGCGGCCGCCGAGCGCATCTCGCGCTACCTCGTCGATCGCAACCAAGCCGAAGGGAGGCTCCCCTTCCTCGGTGACCACTGGGCCGGCTACGGGCTGGACGAGCTGACGGCGGTGGCCGGCCCCCGGTCGGAGGACGAGCTGGTCTTCGCACGCACGAACGCCAGCCTCTTCGACATGAGCATCCGGTTCGAGTCGCAGAACACGGGGCGCGGCCTGATCCGCCTCACCCGCGGGGAACCGTCGCTCGGCGCCGGGGTCGGCACGCTCGGCGAGGGCGCCGGGGGCCTCCAGCGACTGGCCGAGCAGGACGATCGCCTGGCCGACCTGCGGGAGCCGCTGCGCCACACCGTCGGGTGCGTCGCGGGTGTGCTCGTCGACCGCCAGATGACCGAGGCCGACGTCGGTGATGGCGAGACCGGCCATCGGGTGGTCGGCGCCTGGTTCCGGGACGGACGCACCCAGCTCGACGACCAGCAGCACGCCCTCTCGGCCCTGCTCGCGGCCGGTCGGGTGGGCGCCGTGGGTGGCACCGATTCGGACGACCGGCCCTCCCACGTCGATCATGGCGGGATGGGAGGGTGGCTCACCGTGGTCCTCACGCTCGTTGCGGCGAGCAACGCCGTGCGACGCCGCGGCCGGGACGAGCCGGGCGGCACCGGATTGGCCGTCGTCACCCTCGTGGTGGTCGGCCTTGCCCTGGTGCTCGTGGCCCGCCCGCTGCTCGACCTCCTCGACATCACCGAGCCCACGGCGCGGGTGGCGGCCGGCGTGGCGGTGCTCGTCACCGCCATCGTCGACCTCGTGAACCCACGCCTGATGGGCCTCTCGGTCATGCGGCCCGGCGTCGCCCTGGCCGTGCTCGTCGCGGCCATCGACCCCGGCCGAGCACAAGCCGCGCTCGCGGTCGTGGTGGCGGGCCTCGTCGCGGCGCTGGTCGGCCGCGCCGCCGGTGATGACGAGCGCTGGACCCGAGCCGCCCGCTGGCTCGCGGTGGTGGGGATCGTCATGGGCGCCGACCTGGTCGTCGACGGCATCTACGACTTCTGACCGCCAGGGGGTCAGGGTTGCCGGAAACCGCAACCGCGGCCCCCAGGTTGCAGGAACGTCGGTCCGGCGCGTGCCGCGCAGACCAACACGAACTGACGCGCAGATCGACACACGCGTGTGTCGATCTCGCTGTCAGTTCGGGTGGTTGTGTTGTCGTCGCTACACGCCCAACTCGGCGCAGGACGGGACGGTCAGCGGGCTTTGGCGAACTTGGCCGTTGCGAGGGTGCCGAAGACGAGGGCGATGGCGACGCACCACACCAGGGAGAGGCCGACCCAGTAGCCGGTGGAGTGGCCGATGCCGACCACCTCGGTGCCGCCCTGCATCAGGCTGCGCACCGCGTTGATGATCACGCTGACCGGCTGGTTGGCCGCGAAGGGCTGCATCCAGCCGGGCATCGACGAGACCGGGACGTTGGCGTTCGAGATGAACGAGAACGGGACCACCAGCATCGACATCCCCTGGGCGGCCTGGGCGTTGCCGGACACCAAGCCCATGGTGATGAACACCCAGGCGAAGGCGTACCCGGCGATGAGGATCACCACGAAGCCGAGGACGATGCTGCCGAGGTCGCCGTGGGCCCGGAACCCGATGAGGAACCCGAGCACCGCGGTGACGAGGACGCCCCAACCGACGAGGGCGCCATCGGCCAGCGACCGTCCGACCATCACCGACGAGCGGGGGATCGGGAGCGACCGGAGCCGGTCGTAGACGCCGGTGGCGGAGTCCTCGGCGACACCGGAGGCCGCGCTCATCCCCGACCACAGGATGACGGTGGTGAGGAAGCCGGGCACGAGCCAGTCGACGTAGCTGAGCCCGCCGCGGGTGTCGATGGCGCCACCGAACACGTAGCGGAACATGAACAGGAACAGGGCACCCTGGATCGTGCCCATGAACAGCAGCTGCGGTGTGCGGAAGAACTGCAGCACCGTGCGGCGACACGTGGTGCGGGTCGCGGTGAAGAACCCCGCGGCATGGGAGCCGTCGGACGTTGCGGGGGCGGCCGGCCGGGGTTCGGTGGTGGTGGGGGTGTCGAGGGTGTCGGTCATGGGGGGCTCCTAGGCCGCCGGCGAGGCGGCGTCGGTGGTGGTTTCGATCGGCTGGCCGGTGAGGGCGATGAACACCTCGTCGAGGGTGGGGCGGCGGAGCCCGATGTCGTCGACGGGGACGGACCGGTCGTCGAGCAGCCGGACCACGGTGGCGAGCTCGGCGGCGCCACCGTCCACGGGTGCCGAGACCCGTTGGGTGTCCCGGTCGATGCGGGGCGGTTCGGCGCCGACGGTGGCCAGCACCTCGGCCACGCTGTCGAGATCGCTTCCCGCGTGGGGCCGCACCTCGATGACGTCGCGGCCTCCCTGTCCCTTCAGCTCGTCGGGGGTGCCGGCAGCGATCACCCGACCGTGGTCGATGATCACGACGTCGCGGGCGAGCTGATCGGCCTCCTCCAGGTACTGGGTGGTGAGCAGCACGTCGGTGCCGCCGGCCACGAGGCCCCGGATGGCCTCCCACAGCTCGAGCCGGCTCCGGGGATCGAGTCCGGTGGTGGGTTCGTCGAGCAGCAGCAGCCGCGGGCGGCCGACCAGGCTGGCGCCGAGGTCGAGCCGCCGGCGCATGCCGCCGGAGTAGTCGCGCACCAGCCGGTCACCGGCGTCCGTGAGGCCGAGCTGGTCGAGGACGGCCGCGGCGGCCGCCTTCACCTCGCCCTTGCCGAGCCCGAAGAGCCGGCCGACCATCTCGAGGTTCTCCCGTCCGGTCATGGCCGGCTCGACCGAGGCGTACTGACCGGCCAGTCCGATGACCTTGCGCACCTCCTTCGGGTGGGCGGCGACGTCGATCCCGGCCACGTGCAGGGTGCCCGACGTCGGTCGCAGCAGGGTGGCCACGGCGCTGATGAACGTGGTCTTGCCGGCGCCGTTGGGTCCGAGCAGGGCGGTGAGGCGGCCCGATTCCGCGGTGAGGTCGAGGCCGTCGAGGGCGTGGACCTCGCCGTAGTGCTTGTGGAGGCCGTGGGCCTCGATGATCGGTGGCATCGCTGCTCCTGGGGAGGGGAGTTGGGGGGTCGCCCGGAAGACGGTGCGCGGGCCGAGAACTCAGCGATCCCGGGCCGTCATTTCGTCGCGCACGCATGCTGGCACGAACGCCGCCTGTCGCGGGCCTCGGTTCCGGACACGCTCCGCTCGATTCCTGACATGGGTTGCGTAACCCATACCCCCTATGGGTATAGTGCGGACATGCCCGGTTACAGCCACAACAAGGACAAGCACCTCGCCGCCCTGAAGCGAGCCGAGGGTCAGGTGCGGGGGATCGCCCGCATGGTCGAGAACGACCAGTACTGCATCGACGTGCTGACGCAGGTGTCGGCCGTGACCCGGGCCCTGCAGTCGGTGGCCCTGAACCTCCTCGAGGAGCACCTCGGGCACTGCGTGACCGAGGCCGCCACCGAGGCCGCCAACGGCGGCGACCCGGCGGTGCTCGCCGAGAAGCTGGCCGAGGCCCAGTCAGCCATCACCCGACTCGTGAAGTCGTGAGCAACGACGTCGTGAACGAAGGAGCAACCGTGGAACGTACCTACGCCATCACCGGGATGACCTGCAGCCACTGCGTGGCCGCCGTGACCAAGGAGCTCGAAGCCGTCGCCGGCGTCGATGCCGTCGACGTGAGCCTCGATCGAGGCGCCGCGACCGTGGTGGGCGACGTCGACGACGCCGCCGTCGTTGCTGCCGTGGCCGAGGCCGGCTACGAGGCGGTGGCACAGCCATGAGCGACTGGACTGTCAGCCGACGGCTGGCCACGTTCGTCGTGGGACTGCTCGTCGCGTTCGGCGCCGGATTCGGCATCGGCGAGCTGGGTGATCCCATCGACCGCGACGAGCCGGTCCGCCACGACACCGAGGAGCACGGCACCGACCCGGCTCCTGCGCCCAGCACCTCCACGACCGAGAGCCCCTACGCCCACCAGCACAACCACTTCGGAGGAGGAGGATGACCGTGACCTCCAAGCCCAATGACGTCGTCGACCTCGAGATCGGCGGCATGACCTGCGCCTCCTGCGCCTCGCGCGTCGAGCGGGCCCTGAACAAGGTCGAGGGGGTGTCGGCCACGGTGAACTACGCCCTCGAGCGGGCCCGGGTCGAGTCGCCCGAGCCGCTCGACCACAGCCGCCTGATCGAGGCTGTCGAGCAGGCCGGCTACGAGGCCCACCTGCCCGCGCCGTCGGCGCCCACCCACGAGCACGGCGGTGGTCACGAGCACGACCACGACCACGAGCTCGATGCCGGACCGCTCCCACTCGCCACCCGCGTGGGCCTGGTGGCCCTGCTCGCCGTTCCGGTGATCGCGATGGGCATGGTGCCGGCCTGGCAGTTCACGAACTGGCAGTGGCTCAGCCTCATGCTGACGTTCCCGATCGCCACCTGGGGTGCGTGGCCCTTCCACCGTTCGGCCTTGAAGAACCTCCGCCACGGCGCCGCCAACATGGACACCCTCGTGTCGGCGGGCGTGGCGGTGGCGTTCGCCTGGTCGCTGTGGGCCCTCTACTTCGGCGACGCCGGCGTCCCTGGCCTCCGCCACGACTTCGCCTTCACCGCCGACCGGGCCCACGCCCAGGGTGCGGTGTACTTCGAGGTGGCAGCGGCGACCACCCTCTTCCTCCTCACCGGTCGCTGGTTCGAATCACGGGCTCGCCGGCGGGGAGCCGACGCCATCCGGGCGTTGGCCGACCTGGGTGCCAAGGACGTGTCCCGCCTCCGGGCCGACGGCACCGAGGAGCGGGTGCCGGTGGACGAGCTCGCGGTGGGTGAGCAGTTCGTGGTCCGCCCGGGCGAGAAGATCGCCACCGACGGCGTGGTGGTGGACGGGTCGTCGGCCATCGATGCCTCGCTCATCACCGGCGAGTCCGTTCCGATCGAGGTCAGCGTGGGCGACGCCGTCACCGGCGCCACCGTGAACGCCGGCGGCCGGCTCGTCATCCAAGCCCGCCGCGTCGGCACCGAGACGACCCTGGCCCGGATGGCCCAGCTGGTCGCCGACGCCCAGGCCGGCAAGGCCCCCGTGCAGCGGTTGGCCGATCGGGTGGCGGGCATCTTCGTGCCCATCGTGCTCCTGCTCGCCATCGCCACCCTCGGCTACTGGCTCGGGCGGGGCGAGTCCTTCGCCGGAGCCGCCACGCCGGCGGTGGCCCTGCTGATCGTGGCCTGCCCGTGCGCTCTCGGGCTCGCCACCCCCACGGCGCTCCTCGTGGGCACCGGGCGGGGTGCGCAGCTCGGCGTGCTCATCCGTGGGCCCGAGGTGCTGGAGACGACCCGCCGGGTCGACACGATCGTGCTCGACAAGACCGGCACCGTCACCGCCGGTCGCATGCGCCTCGTCGACACCACGGTCGACGAGGGTGAGGACGCCACCGGCGCCCTTCGCCTCCTCGCCGGCCTCGAGGCCGCCAGCGAGCACCCCATCGCCCGGGCCATCTCGGAGGCCGTCCCCGCCGGCGACCGCCCGAAGGTCGACGCCTTCCGGTCGACCGCCGGGCTGGGGGTGGCCGGCCTCGTCGACGACGTCGAGGTGATCGCTGGCCGCCGCAGCCACGTGGAGTCCATGGGCCTGCGCCTGACGCCGGAGCTCGCCGCCGCCCACGCAGCGGCGGAGGAGGCCGGCCACACCGCGGTGGTGGCGGGCTGGGACGGGCGGGCGCGGATCGTGGCCGCAGTGGCCGACACCGTGCGCCCGTCGTCGAAGGGCGCCATCGCCCAGCTGCGGGAGCTCGGTCTCGAGCCCGTGCTGCTCACGGGCGACAACGAGCTGGTCGCCCGCCGGGTGGCCGACGAGGTCGGCATCGCCACCGTGATCGCCGGCGTGCTGCCCGAGGGCAAGGTCGACGAGGTGCGCCGGCTGCAGGACGGCGGCGCCGTCGTGGCGGTGGTGGGCGACGGCGTGAACGACGCGGCCGCCCTCGCCCAGGCCGACCTCGGGCTGGCCATGGGCGGTGGCACCGACGCCGCCATCGCGGCCGCCGACCTCACCCTCGTGCGGGACGACCTCACCGCGGCGGTCGATGCCATCCGGCTGAGCCGTCGTACGCTGCACACCATCAAGGTCAACCTGCTCTGGGCGTTCGGGTACAACGTGGCCGCCATCCCGGTGGCGGCGAGCGGCCTGCTCAACCCGATGCTCGCCGGCCTGGCCATGGCGGCGTCCTCGGTCCTGGTGGTCACCAACAGCCTCCGGCTGTTCCGGTTCCGGTCCGTGGGGGCAACCGTCCGCTGATGGCCGGCGCCCACGACCAGCACGGGCACGACCACGGCTCGCACGGGCACAGCCCCTCGGGTGCCGAGGTGGCCCAGCTGCGCGGCGCCCAACGACGGGCGCTGCACCTGGCCCTCGGCCTCAACGCCGCCGTCCTGGTGGTGCAGGTGGCCGGCGGGCTGGCGTTCGACTCCCTCGCCCTGCTCGCCGACTCGGCCCACCTGGCCTCGGATGTCGCCGGCCTCGTGATCGCGTTGGTCGCCGCCCACCTCGCGATGCGGCCGGCGTCGGGTCGTCACACCTACGGCTACCAGCGGGCGGAGGTGCTGGGCGCGCAGCTCAACGCGGCGTCGCTCCTCGTCGTCACCATCTGGGTGGTGATCGAGGCCGTGCAACGGCTGCAGGATCCCGTGGAGATCGACGCCGGGCCGGTGCTGGTGATCGCGGTGGTCGGCCTGGTCGCCAACGTGGTGAGCGCGGTGGTGCTCGCCCGGGTGGCGGGCCAGAGCCTCAACATGCGGGGCGCGGTGCTGCACATGACGGCCGACGCCCTCGGCTCGGTCGGCGTGGTGGTGGCCGCCATCGTCACGGCGTCCACCGGCGTCGATGCTGCCGACCCCATCGCGTCGCTGCTCATCAGCGCCTTGGTGCTTTGGTCGTCGTGGGGCCTGCTGCGGTCGGTCACCCGGGTGCTGCTCGAGTCGGCCCCGACGTCGGTGGACCTGGCGGCCGTCACCGAGATGATCGAGAGCGATCCCGCCGTCGAGGCCGTGCACCACCTCCACGTGTGGAGCCTGGCGTCCGATGCCGTGGCCCTGTCCGGCCACGTCGTGCTGCGCGACGAGGTGGTGGCCCTGCACGAGGCCCAGGCGGTGGGTGAACGGCTCCGGCACCGTCTCGACCACGACCACCAGATCACCCACGCCACCCTCGAGCTCGAATGCCACCCGTGCGAGGACCCCGGCCCGGCCGACTGCAGCTGAGCGGGTCAGATGGCAGCGTCGGCGATGGCGAGCACCTCGTCGAGCACGTCGAAGGCTCGATCGAGCTCGGCTTCGCTGATCGTGAGCGGCGGCGCCAGGTGGAACCGGTTGAAGTGGGTGAAGGGCCAGACGCCGCGCGCCTTGCACGCTGCGATCAGCTCCCCCATCGGCGCCGCGGCCGGGCCGCTGGCGTTGAACGGCACGTAGGGCTCGCGGGTCGAACGGTCCCGCACGAGCTCGATGGCCCAGAAGGCGCCGGCCCCGCGCACCTCGCCCACCGACTCGTGCCGGTCCCGGAGCTGTCCGAGGCGGGGCCCGAACACTGTGCGGCCCAGCTCGTCGGCCCGGTCGACCAGCCCGTCGCGCTCGAGCACCTCGAGGTTGGCGACCGCCGCCGCGCAGGCCAGCGGGTGGCCGGAGTAGGTCAGGCCACCCGGGTACGGACGCTCGTCGAACGACGACGCCACCGCCTCGCTCACGATGACGCCGCCCAGCGGCACGTAGCCGGAGTTCACGCCCTTGGCGAAGGTGATGAGGTCGGGGGTGACGCCCCAGCGGTCCATGGCGAACCAGGTGCCCGTCCGGCCGAACCCCACCATCACCTCGTCGGCGATCAGTACGATGCCGTGCCGATCGCACAGGTCCCGAACGCCGGCCAGGTAGCCATCCGGTGGGACGAGGACGCCGTTGGTGCCCACGATCGGCTCGAGGATCACCGCGGCGATCGTGTGGGCACCTTCCATCTCGACGATCCCGGCCAGGTGGGCCAACGCCCGCTCGCACTCCTCCGCCTCGGTGGTGGCGTGGAACGCCGACCGGTAGAGGTAGGGCCCGAAGAAGTGGAGCGTGCCGGGCATCCCCGGCTCCGACCCCCAGCGCCGGGGCTCACCGGTGAGCGCGATGGCTCCGGCCGTGGCCCCGTGGTAGCTGCGGTAGGCCGCCAGCACCTTGTGCCGTCCCGTGTGGAGCCGAGCCATGCGGACGGCGTGCTCCACGGCCTCGGTGCCGCCGTTGGTGAAGAACACCGAGCGCATCGTCTCGGGGGCGTGGGCCAGCACCTTCTCGGCGGCGCGGGTGCGGGTGCGGTTGCCGTGGACGGGCGCGATCGTGCAGAGCTCGGTGGCCTGCTCGGCGATCGCCGCGATCACCTCGGGGTGACCGTGTCCGATGTTGGTGAACACCAACTGCGATCCGAGGTCGAGGTAGCGGGTGCCGTCCTCGGTCCAGAACCACGACCCCTCGGCACCGACGACGTCGGCCGGCGGGGCACCGCCTTGTGCTGACCAGCTGTGGAACACCGGACCCATCGCGGCAGCCTCCTACGAATCGTCGGGGTCCGGCGAGGCGGGCTCACGCCACGCCCGCTCGAACGGCAGCCGCCAGGTGGCCGGCGCCACCAACTGGTGCATGGCGTTGGGTCCCCACGAGCCCGGGGCGTAGGGCCGGACGGGCGGCGGGTCCTCGAGCAACGGTGCCGACACCTCCCACAGCCGCTCGATGCCCTCGGCCGACGTGAAGAGGGTGTGGTCACCGCTCATGGCGTCGTGGATCAACCGTTCGTAGGCCTCGAGCACGTCGCCCTGACGACCGGTCTCGTGGAGGGCGAACTGCAGGCTGAGCTTGTCGAGCTTCATGCCCGGCCCCGGTCGCTTCCCGTAGAAGCTGAGCGACAGCTTCGACGCGTCGGCGAGGTCGAAGGTGAGGTGGTCGGGGCCCTGCTCGCCGACGCCCGACTTGGCCGGGAACATGCTCTTCGGCGGCTCCCGGAAGGCGATCGAGATGATGCGGGCCCCCTCGGCCATCCGCTTGCCGGTGCGGAGGAAGAACGGCACCCCGGCCCATCGCCAGTTGTCGATGTGGCAGCGGAGGGCGACGAACGTCTCGGTCTCCGAGTCGGGGGCCACGCCGGGCTCGTCGCGGTAGCCGGTGTACTGGCCCCGCACCACCTCGCTCGGGACGATCGGCGTCATCGACCGGAACACCTTGTCCTTCTCCTCGCTGATGGCGAGGGGCTCGAGGGCCGTGGGCGGCTCCATGGCCATGAAGGCGAGCACCTGGAACAGGTGGGTGACGACCATGTCGCGGAACGCGCCGGTGGCTTCGTAGAAGGCGGCCCGCATCTCGAGCCCGAGCTGCTCGGGCACGTCGATCTGCACGTGCTCGATGTGGTTGCGGTTCCAGATCGGCTCGAACAGGCCGTTGGCGAACCGGAAGGCGAGGATGTTCTGGGCCGCCTCCTTGCCGAGGAAGTGGTCGATGCGGAAGACCTGCTCCTCGCTGAACACCTCGTGGAGGTGGGCGTTCAACGCCCGGGCGCTGGCCAGATCGGTGCCGAACGGCTTCTCCATGATGATGCGGGCCCGGTCGACGAGCCCGGCCGCTCCCAGCTGGTCGACCACGGCCTCGGCCGCCTGGGGTGGGACGCTGACGTAGAGCAGCCGTCGGGGCTCGCCGGGGAGCTCGGCTTCCGCCGCGCGCACCGCGGCGCCGAGGGCCTCGGGCCCGCCCGACTGGTCGACGTAGCGGAGCTGCTTGGCGAAGGCGTCCCAGGTGTCGGGCGTGACCCCGATGCGGGCGAACTCCACGCACGCCGACCGGGCCAGTTCGCGGAACCCCTCGTCGTCGAGCGGATCGAGCGACGTGCCGACGATCCGGCACTCGGGGATCAGGCCCGCCTGCGACAGGTGGAGGAGCCCGGGGAGCAGCTTCCTTCGGGCCAGGTCGCCAGTGGCGCCGACCAGCACGATGACGTGCGGCTGCAGCGCCGGCATGAGCGTCGGGTCGATGTCATGGGACGGGGCGCTGGTCGACATCGGTCCAACCGTACGCAGCCGCGGCCGCGCTTGTCGCGGGTCGACCGAGAAACGGTGTGCACCTTCCGGGTAGAGGCTGACTGACGCTAACGGTCGTTCCTGTGCCACCATCAGTGGGTGCGCAGGGGCGTGGTGACCGCAGTGGTGGTGGGTGCCCTTGTCCTCGCGGCCTGCGGCGGCGACGCCGACGAGGCCGTCGAAACGGTTCGGAACGGGCTCGTCACCGAACCGGTGGTCGCGGTGATCGACACCACCACCACGACGGCGCTGGCGCCTGCGGCGACCACCATCGACCCCGCGCCGGGGCCGGCTGCGGTGCGGTCCAGGGCCCCCCGGGACCCCTTTGCGTCCAACGCCGCACCCGCGGCGCCTCGGGCGGTCAAGAACCTCCTCACGATGGGGCGCCTGCGGATCCCGCGACTCGGCCTCGACGCCGTCGTCTACGAGGGCGACACCCTCGACATCATCGACCACGGCCCCGGGCACTACCCGAGCTCACCGCTGCCGGGGCGCCGGGGCAACGTCGTGATCGCTGGTCACCGGGTGACCAAGACCCGCCCCTTCCGGAACCTCGACACGCTGCAGGCCGGCGACCAGGCCATCTTCCACCTGCCTGAGGGCGAGCACGTCTACGAGTTCACGGGCCACGAGATCGTGACGCCCGACCGGGTCGACGTCGTCGCCCAGACGAGCGACTACCGGGCCACGATGTTCGCCTGCCACCCGCCGGGCTCGGCCAAGTTCCGGATCGTGGCGTACTGGAAGCTGGTGTCGGCACCGGTGCTGCCGCCCACCACGAGCACGCTCCCGCCGCCGAAGCAGCAGCAGAGCTCGGGCGGCCTGCTCGGCGACCTCCTCGCCAACTGACCCCTCGGGGTCAGGGCGCGACGGGTGCTGGGGTCGCCGTGGTGAGGTCGAGCTCCATGCCCTCCCAGGCCATGGTGACGGCGTCGTCACCCTGGGCGAGGAGCTCGGCGGCGGTGGTGCGCAGGGCGTCGAGGTGGGCGTCGTCGTGGTACGGGTCGTGGTGGAACAGCACCAGGTTGGCCACCTCGGCCTTGCGGGCGAACTCCACCACGTGCTCGATGCACGAGTGGCCCCAGCCGATGTGGTCGGGGTACTCGCCGTCGCCGTACTGGGCGTCGTGGATGAGGACGTCGACCCCTTCGGCCAACGCGTAGCCCGAGATCCACTCCGGCTCGAGCTCCTGCAGCCGGACGCCGAGCGACGGCTCGTGGTCGGGCAGGTAGCAGAGCGATCGGCCGTCCTCGGTGAGGCGGTACCCGACGGTGGGGCCCTGGTGGGTGACGGCGGCGGCCTGCACCGTGAGGCTGCCGATCTGGATCGGTTCCTCCGGCGCATCGTGGAACGTGACGGTGCTCGGGATCTCCGACAGCCGCACCGGGAACAGCGGCGGCGACAGGTAGAGGGCGATGCGCTCGGCCAACCCGTGCACCGGTGACGCCGGACCCCAGATGTGCACGTGGACGTCGGGGTCGAAGAGCGGCTTGAAGAAACCGAGGCCCTGGAGGTGATCGAGGTGGAGGTGGCTGAGGAGCACGTGCACCTCGCGCACCCCTTCGGCCTCGAGCTGCACGCCGAGGGCCCGCATGCCGGTGCCGGCGTCGAGCACGATCGCCGTGCCGTCGGCAGCCCGCACCTCGACGCAACTGGTGTTGCCGCCGTAGCGCACGGTGTCGGGCCCCGGGCTGGCCACCGAACCGCGGCAGCCCCAGATGCGGGCCTTCACCGCTGCTCGGTCTCCCAGAAGATGGCGACCGCGCCGTGGAGCTCGTCGGACTTGGCGAACAGCGGGTAGGCGGTGATCTCCACCTGGCGCACGGTTCCGTCGGCGGCCGTGGCCTGGAGCCGGGCGTGGGCCGGCCGTCGCTCGAGCAGCGCGATGCCCGGCGGCGTGTCCCGACGACGGATCGGTTGCCCGTCCTCGTCGGCCAGCTGGATCAGGTCGGACCACAACGAGGCGTTGATCTGTCCGTGGTCGGCGAACGGCCGGGCCAGCAGCACCTCGGCGGCGTCGTTGTAGAACACGAGGTCCCCGCCGGCGTCGAGCAGGAACATGGGCGTGGCCAGGTTCGACGCCAGCTCCCGCGCCACGATCAGTGCCAACGCCTTCTGCGGTGCGGTGCCCATGCCGAGCGGAAGCGTACGCCGCGTCCCCCTCATCTGCACCGGGGACGGACGTCACAGCAACCTGCTTGACTTCAAGCGAACTTCAAGTGGCAACCTGCTCGCATGCAGATGGACTTCTCCCACTGGTCGGCGATGCACAGCGCCATGCAGGGCAAGCCGCCGAAGCGTCCCCTGAAGCGGGAGACGCTGCGCCGGGTGCTGACCTTCGCGCGGCCCCACCGGCGGGAGCTGATCTGGTTCCTGTTGATCAGCGTGGCCACCGCGCTCCTCACCGTCGCCACGCCGGTGCTGGCCGGCCAGGTCGTCGACGAGATCACCTCCGGTGGCGACGACGGCCGGGTCATCACCCTCGCCCTCCTGATCGCCGGCGTGGCCGTGGTGGACGCGTCGGTGGGCATCTGGGGGCGGTGGCTGTCGTCGAAGATCGGCGAAGGGCTCATCCTCGACCTGCGGCGCGCCGTGTTCGGTCACGTGCAGCGCATGCCCGTCGCCTTCTTCATGCGCACGCGCACCGGGGCGTTGGTGAGCCGGCTCAACAACGACGTGATCGGCGCCCAACGGGCCTTCACCTGGACCCTCTCCGGCGTGGTCGGCAACCTCATCGCCCTCCTCCTCACCCTCGCTGTGATGCTCCGGCTCTCGTGGATGATCACGCTGCTCGCCCTCGTGCTGCTACCGGTCTTCCTGATCCCAGCGCGGGCTCGCGGCGCCAAGATGGCCCACCTCCAGTACGAGGCCACCGAGCACAACGCGGCCATGACCACGCAGATGACCGAGCGGTTCTCCGCGCCGGGGGCCACGCTCGTGAAGCTGTTCGGCAAGCCCCGCCTCGAGGAGGAGGCCTTCGGCCACCGCGCGGCCCGGGTGGCCGACATCGGTGTGCGCACCGCCATCGCGCAGCAGGTGTTCCTCACCGCGCTGGCCCTCGTGTCGGCCCTCGCCCTCGCGCTCGTCTACGGGCTGGGCGGCTGGATGGCGTTGCGGGGCGACCTCGAGCCCGGCACCGTCGTCACCCTCGGCCTCCTGCTCAACCAGCTCTACGCCCCGCTCACCGGGTTGGCGAGCGCCCGGGTCGACGCCATGACGGCGCTGGTGAGCTTCGAGCGGGTGTTCGAGGTGCTCGACCTCGAGCCGTTCATCGCCGAGCCGGCCGAACCGGTGGCGGTGCCGGCCGGTCCCGTGGCGCTCGAGTTCGACGACGTGCGGTTCGCGTACCCGTCGGCCGACAAGGTGTCGCTGGCCTCGCTCGAGGAGGTGGCGGTCCTCGACACCCGCGGCGGCGACGAGGTGCTCCACGGGATCAGCTTCCGGGTGGAGCCCGGTCAGCTCGTCGCCCTCGTCGGCTCGTCGGGGAGCGGCAAGTCCACGATCGCCTCGCTCGTCCCCCGGCTCTACGACCCCGACGCCGGATCGGTGCGCCTGAGCGGCATCGACGTGCGGGACCTGTCCTTCGACGAGATCCGCGCCACGGTGGGGCTGGTCACCCAGGACGGTCACCTGTTCCACGAGACGGTGCGATCCAACCTGCTGCTGGCCCGGCCGGATGCCAGCGAAGACGAGCTGTGGGACGCCATCCGCGGCGCCCGGCTGGCATCGGTCATCGAGTCGCTGCCCGACGGCCTCGACACCGTCGTGGGCGAGCGGGGCTACCGGTTCTCGGGCGGCGAGCGCCAGCGGCTCACCATCGCCCGGATCCTCCTGGCCCAGCCGCGCGTGGTGCTGCTCGACGAGGCCACCTCGAACCTCGATTCCACGTCCGAGGCCGACGTGCAGGCTGCCCTCACCCACGCGTTGGTCGGTCGCACTGCGCTCGTGATCGCCCACAGGCTCTCGACGATCCGCCAGGCCGACCAGATCCTGGTGGTGGAGGCCGGCACCATCGTCGAGCGGGGCACCCACGACGAGCTGCTGGCCCTCGGGGGTCGCTACGCCGAGCTCCACGACACCCAGTTCGCAGCGGCCCGACCCGCGGCCGTGGACGGCGAGGACGCCGACCTCGACGAGCCGGCCGCCTGACGGCATCGGCGTCGTCAGCTGGCATGCTCGGAGCATGGCCGACGACACGCCCCCGGTGACCGACAACCAAGCTGCCAACCGATTCGAGCTGGAGGTCGACGGCCACCTGGCCCTGCTCGAGTACCGCTTGCAGGGCGACCGCCTGCTGCTGATCCACACCGAGGTGCCCGAGGCCCTCGGCGGCCGGGGGCTCGGCGGCGTGCTCGTGGAGGCGGCCATCGAGCGGATCCGCGCCGAGCAGCTCACCGTGGTGCCGCACTGCCCGTTCGTGCGGCGCTGGCTGGAGAAGCGACCCGAGGTCGCCGACACCCTCACCATCGACTGGCCCGACGCGTAGCCTCACCACTTCGCGACGAGGGGGCTGCTGCGATGACCACCACCACGACCTGGGGCGAGATCCAGGGCCAGACCATCACCTTCCCGATGGAGGTGACCCGGTTCGACACCGCCACGTTCCTCTTCACGGTGCCGCTCGACGCCGCCCAGGCCCTCGTGCCGGGCGATGCGTTCGAGGTGGTGGCGATCGGCCCCGACGTGGCCCAGCTCGTGATCGCCTTCTGCGACTACATCGAGAACCCGTGGGGCGACTACCTCGAGCTCAACTTCGGGTTCCTCGCCCGTCCCGTGGGTGCGGCCGACGACGTGATCGGGTCGTTCGTGTACCGCATGCCGGTCGACCAGGCCTTCACCTGTGAGGCCGGCAACAAGGTGATGGGCTTCCCGAAGACCGTCGAGCAGATGGCACGGCACGACGCCGACGGGCGGTGCACGGTCACCCTGCACGAGGACGGCGCGCCGTCGGTGGTGCTTCGGTTCCCCACACCCGCGGGTGCGGGCGACCCGCCGGCCATCGAGTCGCTCAGCTACTCCTACCTCGACGGCGTCGCCTACGAGACGCCGCTCACCATGGACATGGGCACCGGGATGATCGATCCCGCCGACGTGGAGATCTCGCTCGGCGACGGCCCGATCGCGGTCGGTCTCCGGTCGCTCGGGTTGCCGGCGGTCCCCGACCTGGCCACCTGGGGCACCGACCTCAGCGCCACCTTCCAGCTCGGGCGACCGGTCGACCCGGCGTAGCGCGCCAGCTGTTCAGGTCCAGCGGGCGAAGGCCCGCACCGGGCTGGTGCCGAGCCCCTGCACGCGAAGGGGCACGGCGAAGAGCTCGAAGCCGGGGCTGTCGAGCGCGTCGAGGTTGGTGAGGTGCTCGACGATGTAGATCCCGGCCCCGAGCAGCAGGGTGTGGGCCGGCCGCTCACCCGTGCTCGTGCCGTCGATGTTGAGCGAGTCGATGCCCACGAGCGACGGGCCCAGCTCCACGATCCGCTCGCACGCCTCGGCGGTGAGGAAGGGGTGGTTGCCGGCGCCGTAGGTGTCGGTGCGCCAGTGCCGGCTCCAGCCGGTGCGGACGAGGAGGGCCTGGCCGGCCAGCGGGCCGAGCTCCGAGAACGCGTCGGGCCCGATGGCCGGGCCCGTGGCGTCGACGACCGCGCCGGGGAGGCCGGCCACGGCCTCGAGCGGGACGGCGGTGAGGTCGTGGCCGTCGGCGAAGCGGTGGAACGGCGTGTCGAGGTAGGTGCCGGTGTTGCCCAGCAGGTCGATCCGGCCCATGTGGAACTCGACGCCGGGTGCGTAGCGCTCCCGAGAGGCCTCCCGGGTGAGCCAGTCGTCCACCTGTGGCGCGGGAAGGCCGGGATAGGTGACCATCCCGTCCTCGATCGCGTGGCTGAGGTCGACGATCCGCGGGGTCATGGCGCGGAGTCTGGCAGCCCTGCTCAGGCCGGCGAAGCGGGTTCCAGCCGTACGACGACGGCCTTCGAGGTCGGTGTGCCGCTGCCGTCGGCGGTGCTGTCGAGGGGGACGAGCACGTTGGCCTCCGGGAAGTACGCCGCGCACGTGCCCGGTGGGGTGGGGTACGTGACCACCCGGAAGTCGCGGGCTCGGCGCTCCCGGC
>JALYWQ010000165.1 GCA_030852625.1 Actinomycetota bacterium | reverse complement strand
GGTCCGGCCATCCCCACCGACTTCATCGGCGTGCACGTGCAGCTCCGCCACGACCACTTCGTGCGGCTGCTCGGCACCTCGAGCACGCTCACCGAGTCGTCGATCAACCTGCTCGAACCGCGCGGGTACTCGCTGTGAGCGACCGTCGCGGCCAGCGCGGGGACAGCGGCCTGTCCCTCCTCGAGTTCGTGCTCGTGCTGCCGTTCGTGCTGCTGATCGTGTTCGGCACCATCGAAGGCGGCGCCGCGTTCGTGGCCGGTGACCGGGTGGCCGGCGCGGCGGCCCAGGCGGCCCGCATCGGCGCCGCCGGTGGGAGCCGGGCCGAGGCCGACCGGGATCTGCTCGTGGCCCTGCGGGCGACCCTGCCACCCGGGGAGCTGACCCGCCTGGACCGGGTGGTCGTGTTCAAGCCCGCCGGTGCCGACGGCAGCATCCCCGACGGCTGCATCAAAGGCCGGGGCGACGTCTCCGAGCAGGGCACCGCGTCCTGCAACTCCTACACCGGCGACACCGTCCGCAACGTGACGGCGGGATCGATGCTGGGCTTCGGCGGCACCTCCGGGACCAAGGACCGCTGGTGGCCTCCGGCACTTCGCCGCGACACGCTGAGCCAGGACCCCGACTACCTCGGGGTCTGGGTGCGCACCGTGCACCACGGCGTCCTCGGCGTGGTGTTCCGCGACGTCGCCGTCACCCGCACCAGCATCGTCCGGATCCAACCGGACCTGGCCGGATGAGGCGCCGCGCTCGCCTGGACGAGGGCGTCGTGGTGTGGCTCACCATCATGCTCCTCGTGCCGATGCTGTCCTTCGCCGCGTGGGGGGTCGACCTGACCGCGTGGCGGGCCCGAGCCAACGAGCTCCAGGCCGCCGCCGATGCCGCGGCCCTCGCGGGCACGGTGTGGATGCCGAACCTCCAGAAGGCCACCGAGGTGGCCCTCGACACCCTCGAGATGAACGGGCTCGTGCCGGGCGAGGACGAGATCGAGGCCGAGATCGCCGATGGGTCCACGTCCACGTCGTTGCGAGTGACGGTGACCGACGGCAGCGCAACGCGGTTCTTCTCGATGCTCTCGGGTGACGACCAGGGCCTGACGAGGTGGGCCGAGGCCGACTACTACCTCCCGCTGCCGCTGGGGAGCCCGCTGAACTACTTCGGCGGCGACCGTTCGAAGACCCAGCAGGCCGACGCGGTCGGCTGGCCGGTGCCGCACAACAGCCAAACGTGGCGTCCGGCCAACGCCTCGTGCAACGTGGGCACCTCTGCGACCCAGAGCCTCGGTCGGTGGACGGGGACGACCACGTACTCCGCTTCGGCGTTCTCGAGCGGCGACGAGCAGTGCCGCTGGGCCGCTCGCACCTCCACCGCCTCCGACGCCCCGACCACGCAGGTCCCGACCAATGCACCCTGCAATCGGGTGCAGTCGCAGACCTGGCAGCAGGGACGGTGGAACGCCGGGCTCCTCGGGCTCTCGCTGGCCACCTACTCGAACAACCGGTTCAGCGGCACCGCGAGCAACGGCAACCGGCAGTGCACCTGGGCCGATCCCGCCAGCCTTCCGCCCGACTACACCACGCGGGCACCGGCCAACGCGCCCTGCACCACCACCGGTGCCCTCCTGCACGGGAGCTGGAACAACCTGCTCGGGCTCGTCACCTACCTGCCGGCGTCGTTGCTGGCGGCGCCGCCCTGCGAGTGGGTGGCGTCGATCGTGCCGGGTGAGAACCCGATCCCGAGCGACCGCAACCCCGGCTTCTGGGCCCAGGTGGAGGGCCCCGGGACCGTGGCCGCCTACGGCGATGCCTTCTCCACCCGCTGCACGAGCGGCATGAACTGCTCGAACCTGCAGAGCGCCCAGCACCGCACGTCGGGCTACTGGTACACGGTGAAGGTGCCGCCGGGCGGGGGGCCGTTCACCCTCTCGGTGTTCGACGCCGCCTTCCGGCGGGACGGCGTGATCACCTCGGACACCGGTGACTACATCCTCGGCTCGACGAGCACGACCACCAACCCCACCTTCACCACCGAGTACCGCGTGTACCGGCAGACGAACCCCCTCGACGTGACGGCACGCGTCCCTCTGGGGCCGCCGGGTCTCCCGGCCCCCACCAGCCCCGACCAGGACGACGGCTCGTGCTGGTGGACCGTGACCGAGTCCGACCTCTTCGACATGCACTGGCGGCCCCTCTGCACCATCGCCGGAGCTCCGGGGGACCAGTACCTGGTCAACGTGCGCACCTGGTCCCCGGCCGGCACCACACCCGGCGCCGGCCTGAACAGCTACGCCCTCCAGGCCGTCGCACCCACCGGGCCCCAGCCGGCCCTGTTCGCCCACGCCGACATGGGGATGTTCAACAACGGATCGGGGACCTTCTACCTCGCCGAGGTGGCGCCGACCTTCGCCGGGAAGGTGCTGGCCATCGACCTCTGGGACCCGGGTGACGTCAGCAGCGGGACGGCCACGATCTATCCGAAGATGCCGTCAGCCACCGTCCCCCGGCCCGTGTCCGACGCCCCGGCCACCTGTACCTACACGTCGTCGCCGGCGCCCAACGCCGTGCGGACGGGCTCGTCGTCCTGGGGACCGACCGGCGTGCAGATCGCCACGCCCCACGCCTCCGATCGGGCCAACCGGTGCGCCATCGACACTGCACCCACCGGCAGCTCCCAGCGGTTCAACGACGAATGGCTGCGCATCCGCATCCAGATCCCGCCCGACTACACGTGCACGCTGGGGGTCAACCCCGAGACCACGCCCGGGTCGTGCTGGTGGGGGATCGAGTACGCGTTCTCCGCCCAGCCCTACGACGTCACCACCTGGAAGGCCCGCATCGAGGGCAACCCCGTCCACCTCACCCGGTGACCACCGGTCCCGCTACGGGTTACGGGCCTCGGGGGGTGCTGTCGTAGCCTCCACGGGTGTCCCAGTTCGTCGACGAGTGCGGTCTCCACGTGAAGGGTGGCGACGGCGGCGCGGGGAGCGTCTCGTTCCGGCGGGAGGCCCACACCCCCAAGGGGGGCCCCGACGGGGGCGACGGTGGTGACGGCGGCGACGTGGTCCTCGTGGTCGACCGCAACGTGGCGTCGCTGATCGCGTTCAAGGACCACCCCCACCGGGCGGCCGGCAAGGGCACCCACGGCAAGGGCAAGCGCATGCACGGCGCCCGGGGCGACCACCTCGAGGTGCCCGTGCCGGAGGGCACGGTGGTGAAGGACCAGGACGGCACCGTGCTGGCCGACCTCGTCAACCCCGGCGACCGGTGGATCGCGGCCGAGGGTGGCCAGGGCGGGCGGGGCAACGCTCGGTTCCTGTCGAACCGGCGCCGTGCCCCGGCCTTCGCCGAGCAGGGTGAGATCGGCGAGGAGCGGTGGCTTCGCCTCGAGCTGAAGCTCATGGCCGACGTGGCCCTGGTGGGCTTCCCGAGCGTGGGCAAGTCCACCCTCATCTCGGTGATCTCCGCCGCCAAGCCCAAGATCGCCGACTACCCGTTCACCACGCTCGAGCCCAACCTCGGTGTGGTGCGCATGGACGACGGCGTCGAGTTCGTGGTCGCCGACCTCCCCGGCCTCATCGAGGGAGCCAGCGAAGGCCGGGGCCTGGGCCACCGCTTCCTGCGCCACGTCGAGCGGGCCCGGGTGCTGGTGGTGCTCCTCGACCTGGCCGACGTCGCCGAGCACCCGCCCGAGGAGCAGGAGCGCATCCTCCTCTCGGAGCTCGGCACCTACCAGCCCGACCTCCTCGAGCGGCCCCGCCTCGTCGTCGGCTCACGGGCCGACCTGGAGCCGCCCGACCTGGCCTTCGACGGTCACCGCATCGCGTCGGTCACCGGCCAGGGCGTGCGGGAGCTCACCGGGCGCATGGCCGCCGCGGTCACCGAGGCCCGCGCCGCCCTCCCCGAGCCCGACGCCTTCGTGGTGCACCGCCCCCACGCCGACGGCTACCGGATCGAGCGGGACGACAGCGGCGCCTTCGAGGTGGTGGGGCGGCAGGCCATCCGGGCGGTGGCCCTGTCCGACCTCACCAACGTGGAGGCCCTCGACGAGGCCCATCGCCGGCTCCGGGCCCTCGGCATCGACAAGGCCCTGGCCCGTTCCGGGGCCCAGCCAGGCGACCTGGTGCGCATCGGCAAGCTCCAGTTCGTGTACGAGGACGACGAGTGATCGTCGTCGTGAAGATCGGCACCTCGTCGATCACCGACGAGGACGGGCACATCGAGCCCGGCGCCGTGGCGAAGCTCTGCACGGAGGTCGCCGCCCTGCGCGCCGCCGACCACAAGGTCGTGGTCGTGAGCTCGGGAGCCATCGCGGCCGGCCTCCCGGCCATCGGTTTCACCGGCGAACGACCGCGCGACGCCATCACCCTGCAGGCGGTGTCGGCCATCGGGCAGACCCGCCTCATGCGGGTCTACGAGCAGGCCCTCGCCGACCACGGCCTCGTCGGCGGACAGGTGCTCCTCGCTCCCTACGACTTCGTCGTCCGCCAGCAGTACCTCCACGCCCGCTCCACCCTCGAGCGGCTCCTCGAGCTGGGTGTCGTGCCCGTGGTCAACGAGAACGACGCGGTCGCCGACGACGAGATCCGCTTCGGGGACAACGACCGGCTGGCCGCGCTCGTCGGCCACCTCGTGTCGGCCGACCTCCTGGTGCTCCTCACCGACGCCCCCGGCCTGCTCACGGCCGATCCCCGCCTCGACTCCTCCGCGTCGCTCATCGAGGAGATCGTGGAGGTCGACCAGCAGCTGGAGGCCATGGCCGGCGGCTCCGGTACGGCGCGCGGCAGCGGGGGCATGGCCTCCAAGCTGGCAGCGGCCAAGATCGCCGCTTGGTCCGGCGTGCGCGCGGTGATCGCCCAGGCCTCGCGCGAGGGCGTGCTCCGGGACGCCGTGGCCGGTGCCCCCGGCGCCGGCACCGTCATCCACCCCAAGCCTCGGCGGCTAGCGGCCCGGAAGCTGTGGATCGCCTTCGCGGTCGGGTCGAGCGGCACCATCGTGGTCGACGACGGAGCCCGCGCCGCGCTGCTCGACCGGGGCGTGTCGTTGCTCCCGGCCGGGGTGCGCTCGGTCGACGGCTCCTTCGAGACCGACGATGCCGTGGAGGTGGCCGGCGAGGACGGTGTGGTGTTCGCCAAGGGCCTGGTCAGGCTCGGCGCCGGCGCCATCCGGGGCGTGGCCGGCCTTCGCACCGGCGACCTCCCCGAGGGCGTGCCCCACGAGGTCATCCACCGCGACGATCTCGTGGTCCTGCCGTAGCAACCCCTGGGGTTCAGCAGCGTTCCGTCCGAGGCGATCGGTTCGCATCGGGCTACGGTTCGCCGATGGCCGTCCGCGAGCGGAACCACGTGCACGAACGGGGCAACCCCGACGGACAGCCGATGCTGTTCGCCCACGGGTTCGGGTGCGACCAGAACATGTGGCGCCTCGTCACCCGGCGGTTCGAGGACACCCACCGCGTGGTGCTCTTCGACTACGTGGGAGCCGGGAGCTCGGACCTCGGCGCCTACGACCCGGAGCGCTACGGGTCGCTCCAGGGCTATGTGGCCGACGTGTTGGAGATCTGCGAGGAGCTCGACCTCCGGGACGTGGTCTTCGTTGGTCATTCGGTGTCGGCGATGGTCGGCGCGCTGGCCGCCGCTGAGCAGCCCGAGCGGTTCGCCCGTCTCGTGATGGTCGGACCGTCGCCGCGCTACATCGACGACGACAGCTACGTCGGCGGGTTCTCCGAGGAGGCCATCGACGACCTGCTCGGATCCCTCGACAGCAACTACCTCGGCTGGTCGAGCCAGATGGCGCCGGTGATCATGGGCAACGCCGACCGGCCGGAGTTGGGGGAGGAGCTCACGGAGAGCTTCTGCCGTACGGACCCCGCCATCGCCCGGCAGTTCGCCGAGGTGACCTTCCGATCCGACAACCGGGACGACCTGGCCCGCGTGACTACCCCAACCCTCGTGCTGCAGTGCACGGTGGACGTGATCGCACCGGTCGAAGTGGGGGAGTACGTGGCCCGGACCATGCCGTCAGCGGAGCTGGTGCTCCTCGACGCCACGGGCCACTGCCCCCACCTGAGCGCTCCGGAGGCCACCGCCGACGCCATCGCCGCGTTCATCGGAGGAGCCGTCGCGCGTGGTTGAGGCCCGCGTCCACGCGGCTGCGGACGCCTTCTACCGTGCCCTCCTCGCCGACGACGCCGAGGCGTTGTACGAGCGGGCCCCCTGTGGCTACCTGTCCACGACGCCCGACGGCACGATCACCCAGGTCAACGGCACCTTCCTCACCTGGACCGGCTACCAGCGCGACGAGCTGGTCGGCCAACGGCGCTTCGTCGACCTCCTCTCGGCGGGCGGGAAGATCTACCACGAGACCCACTACGCAACGACGCTGCAGATGCACGGCGCCGTGCGGGAGGTGGCCC
>JALYWQ010000122.1 GCA_030852625.1 Actinomycetota bacterium | reverse complement strand
CACCATGGCACCGGCTTCTTGTCATCGGTCGAGCACCTGCTACGGTGAACCGAGGCCCGACACCACCACCGTGGCACCGGCCGTGAGGGCGGCGTCGACCTGGGCCTCCACCCACCCAGGCGTGGCCAGGTTGACGAGCTCGGCGAGGTCCTCCTGCGCTTGCGGCGGGGCCTCGGCGAGGAAGGCCTTGATGCCCTCGAGGGCGTCGCCCCGCACCATGTCGCCGGGGAACAGCAGGTCGACGCCGACGGGCCGGTCGGTGATCGTGCGGACGGTGGCGATCTGGGCGGCGATCTCGTCGGGTGTGAGGCCGGCGGCACCGATCACGCCGAGGCCGCCCGCGGCCGACACCGCTGCGGCCAGCTCGGCCCGAGCGCCCATGCCCATGCCGGCCTGGAGCACGGGCACGTCGATCCCGAGCAGATCGCACAGCGGCGTTCGCAGCGTCATACGAGTTCGACCTTCGTGGTGGTGCCATCGCCGATGGCTCGGACGGGCCGGCCGACGGGCTCGTCGGTGGGGTGGGTGAGCACGGCGACGGTGTCGGCATCCACCGGTCCCTCGCCGGCGAACCGGGCGCCGTCGGGCGTACGACCCACGAGCACCACGCGGGTGGGCTCGCCGTCGCGGCCGTAGGGCATCGTGAACGTCTCGAGCGTGCCGGGCCCGTCGTAGCCAGCCACGAACGGCGGCTTGGGCTCGTCGTCCACCACCTGCTGGGCCGCGCCCGGCTCGTCGACCCGATAGGCGTCCGGTGGCGTGGCGCTGACGACCACGGCGTGGTGCTTCGTGGCGTAGCCACCCTGTCCGTAGAGCAGCCCGGTCCGCCCGTCCCCGGCCCGCACGGCCCGAACCATCGCGGCGATGGCGTGGGTCATGTAGTCGTTGGCCGGGCCGCCGAAGAACGTGAGCCCACCCGTCACCGTCGTGGCCCGTCCCGCCGCCAGCCCGAGGTGGGCCGCGGCCATGCGGGGGACGACCGGGAAGCAGCTGTAGAGCTCGATCAGGTCGACCTCGTCGACGGCCAGCCCGTTGAGCGCCAAGGTCCGGTCGAGCACGGTGGCGCCCGCGGTGGTGCGGGTGAACGACGACCGGGCCAGGACGTCGTCGGGCTCGCTGGCCCCGCTACCGCCGAGCGGGAACACCCACCGCTCCTCCGGCACGCCCATGGCTCGAGCCCGGTCGGCGGAGGTGACGAGCACGGCGGCGCCCTGGTCCACGCTGAGGAGGGCGTTCATCATCTTCGGGTAGGGCCACGCCACCATCCGGTTGGCCGGACCGACCATGGCGATCTCGTCCGCCGATGGCGGCGTCCGCAGCCACGCGGCGGGGTTGCCGGCGGCCACCTGCGCCGCGGCCGCCCAGCGACGGGCCGAAGCGGATCGTTCGTCGGCCTGCGTCGTGCCGGTCGCCGCTCGGCTGGCCTGCTCGTAGAGCGGATAGACGTCGGTGGGCATGAACAGCTCGAGCTCGGCCATGGCGCCGGCGGCATGGGCCCGCGGGTCGATCGGTTGGGCGTCGGGCGGCGGAGCGGGCCACGGCGGCATGGCGCCCTGCTTCAGCGCGCTCTCGAGTGTCCGCACCGCCTCGGCGCCGGCGATCAGGGCCACCTCGGATTCGCCCCGGGCGATGCGAGCGGCGGCGTCGTCGAGCAGGGCGATCGGCTGATGTCCACCGACGTCGGTGTGCACGGCACGCGTGGGCGTGGCGCCGATGGCTCGAGCGAGGTCGCCGGCGATGTCGGCGTAGCTCCAGCTGATGACGTTGACCACGTCGATCGAGTCGACGAGGCCCAGCAGCGCGGGCGCGCCGGCGTCCTCTGCGGCCATGCGGGCCGCCGCCACGGCGAGGCCGATGGGGTCCAGTTCGCCGTCGCCCGGTCGTTGTGCGAGGTCGCCGACCCCGACGATCACCGGGATCGGCCCGTCGATGCGGTTCGTCATCGCGGCCGGACCGTGAGCTCGAGGCGGTCGGTGAGGTCGACGGCCAGGCGGGCCCGGCCGTCAGCGTCGGCGACCACCTCCGACTCCACCGCTCCGGTGACCCCGTAGGTGGCGCCGGACCGCAATCCGCCGACGCCGAGCTGGTAGCGCCCAGGGTCGCCGCCGGGTCGGAGCACGAGGTCGAGGGCGACGCCGTCGGTGTGGGCCCGAGCCACGAGCACCTGCGGGTAGGGCGCCTCGTCGAGGAAGGGGCCGATGAGCACCCGGGGGTCGGGGCCCTCGGCCACCGCCTGGGCCCACCCGCCGACCCGGTTGAAGCGGGCCACGATGGCGCCCAGGTTGGAGAACGTCGACGCCTTCTCGTACCGGGTGGTGCCGTTCACGGTGACCGGCTCGAACTTGGTGTCGATCTCGCGCTGGAGGGCGTCGGCCATCTCGTCGTCGCCCATCTCGCGGGCGGCGGCCATGCACATGACGTGGGCCGAGACGTCGGACGGCTTGTAGTTGCCGACGTCGATCTTGTCCCACCCGCGTTGGGCGAGGTTCGGGCGGCCGTCGGGGCCGAAGGTGATGAACTCCCGCCGGATGATCGACCAGGTGCGGTTGGCCAGGTCGGCCAGCGTGGGCGTGAGCCAGAACAGGGTGCCGGCGTCGGCCATGGTGGACGTGAGCGACGGGATGGTGAAGCCCATGCGGCTCGAGCGGATGGCGGTGATGCGGCCGTCGGTGGTGGTGAACTCGTCGAGGACCGACCGGCGGTAGCTGTCGTAGAGCTCTGCGCTGTAGGTGGTGCCGTGCAGTCGGTCGTGGAGCACGAGGGCGTTGAAGCCGGTGGCGTTGCACGCCGAGTACACCCAGTTGGGTTCGCAGGCGAACTGCCCGAGATCCGACGCCCGGAAGTTGTCGGCCACGGTCGCGCACATGGAGCCGAAGTCGTACTCGTGGGCTCGGTCGCCGCTACGGAAGGTGAGGCCACCGGGCCTGCTGTAGCGGTCGTCGCCGTTCCCCGACTCGTAGAGCCCCACCATCATCCCGTAGTAGCCCGACAGCATGATGTTGTCGCGCCGGATGGGATCGGGGTTCGGGTCGAGGTTCCCCCACAGGTTCTCGAGCCGCCAGTAGCGCCACACCCGGGGCACGCGGACCTTGTCGATCAGGTTCCGCTGCCCCAGCGCGAGGTACCCGCGGAAGGCGGGCGCACACGCGGCTTGGTAGAAGGCGAGGGCGTACTGCCCGAAGAAGATCTGGTAGCGCACCGACGCCGTCTGGAACTGGTCGACGATGTCGTAGCCCTCGAAGCCGTCGACCGGCTGGAGGGCGAGGTCGAGGGCGAAGCGAGCGAAGGCCAGGTCCTCCGCGCTGGCCTCACGAGGCGAGCGGTCGGCGGCCCCCGGCCGTCGCACCGGCTCGGCGGCGGCGAGGTACTCGTTCCGCGCCGCGGCCCGGCCCCTGGCCCGGCGGAACTCGCGCTCCCGCAGACCGAGCCCGAGCAGCACCACCGCCACGGTGATGGCGGGGACGCCGGCTTCGGCCCACGTCCACGGACCGGTGTCGGCCCGGACGGCGGCCAGAGCTGCGGCACCGAGCCACA
>JALYWQ010000111.1 GCA_030852625.1 Actinomycetota bacterium | reverse complement strand
AGGGGGTCGGCGAAGGGGTCGTCGACGAGGCCCTTCATCCGGCCGGGCTTGGGCTCGCCGACGGGCTCGTCGATGCCGAAGGCCGCGTAGCCGGTGGTCTCGAGCTCGAGGGCCAGGTCGGCCCCGCCGCTGCGCTGGATCGTGCCTCGGGCCAGCACGTGGACGTGGTCGGGACGCAGCTCGTGGAGCAGCCGGTTGTAGTGGGTGATGGCCAGGACACCGAGGCCGGTCTCCTCGGTGGCGGCCTCGATGCGACGGGCGCAGGCGCGGAGGGCGTCGACGTCGAGCCCGGAGTCGAGCTCGTCGAGGATGGCGATGGCCGGCTGCAGCACGCCGAGCTGCATCGTCTCGTTGCGCTTCTTCTCGCCGCCGGAGAGGTCGACGTTGAGGGCCCGCAGGAGGAACCGCTCGTCGAAGCCGATGCGGGTGGACTCGGCGGCCACGAGGGCCGGGACCTTGCTGGCATCGCGCCCGGTGGCTTCGAAGGCCGCCTCGAGCAGGTCGAGCACGGCCACGCCGGGCACCTCGGTGGGGTACTGCATGGCGAGGAAGAGCCCAGCCTGGGCCCGCTGCCAGGGCTCCATCGCCAGCACGTCGGCGCCGTCGAGGGTGATCGAGCCGCCCAGGAACTCGTAGCCGGGCCGGCCCATGATCACGTGCGACAGCGTGGACTTGCCGGAGCCGTTCGGGCCCATGATGGCGTGGACCTCGCCGGAACGGATGGTGAGGTCGATCCCCTTCAGGATCTCCTTGCCGGCCACCCCAGCGCGCAAGCCGGTGATCTCGAGGACGTGCTCGGTGCGCTCAGCCATCGGTGACCACCACCTCGATCTCGCCGTCGACCACGCGGGCCTCGTACACCGGCACCGGGCGGGTGGCGGGCAACGACTCGGGCGTGCCGTCGACGAGCGAGAAGGCGCTGCCGTGCTTCCAGCACTCGATGGTGCGCTCCTCGCAGAGCACCTCGCCTTCCGACAGGGACACGTCCTGGTGGGAGCAGGTGTCGCCGATGGCGTAGACGTCGTCGTCGATGCGCACCAGTGCGACCGGGTGGCCGCCGACGACGACCCGCCGGGCGGTGCACGGGTCGAGGTCGTCGAGCCGGCCGACGCGCTCGGTGATCACGGTGGCCGTGGTGTCGTCGCCGCTCATGCCGGCAGCACCGCCTGCAGCTTGGCCTCGACCTTGGCGTCGAGCATCGGGCGGAGGGTGGTTGCAGGCAGCTTCTCGAACACCTCGTCGAAGAAGCCGCCGACGATCAGGCGCTCGGCCACGAGGGTGGGGACGCCCCGGCTCTCGAGGTAGAAGCGCTGCTCCTCGTCGATGGGGCCCACCGCGGATGCATGGCTGCAGTGCACGTCGTTGTTCTCGATCATGAGGTTGGGAACCGACTCGGCCCAAGCGTCGTCGGAGAGCTTGATGTTGCGGTTGGTCTGGAAGGCGTTGGTGCCGCGTGCGTCCTTGCCCACCTTGATGAGCCCCGTGTAGACGGAGCGGGACCGGTCGCTCACCGCGCCCTTGAACAGCAGGTTGCTGGTGGTGTCGGGGGCCACGTGGTCCTGGAAGGTGCGGTAGTCGAGGGTCTGGTCGCCGTCGCCGAAGTAGGCCGCGAGCAGGTCGCCGGACGAGCCCCGTCCAACCAGGCGGCAGTCGGTGCGAACGCGGGCGTAGGCGCCGCCGAAGCCGGCCAGGCCGGCGGTGAGCGAACCCTGGGCCTCGACGTCGGCCTCGAGGGTCCCGAGCGACCACACCTGGCGACCGAGGTCCTGCACGCCGAGGTAGCCGACCCGTGCCGAGGATCCGGCGAGGATGACGGTGCCCGGGAGGAGGAGGCCGTCGCCGCCGCCCTCGAAGCACTCGACGACCCGCACCTCGCTGTCGGCTCCGGCCCGCACGATGAGGCGAACGGCCCCGACGACGCCGTCGGCGGGACCCGCGTGACGGATCACGATGGGGTCGGGCACGGTGACGCCGGCCGGCACGTCGATCACGATGGGGTCGAGGGCCAGGGCGTGGTGGAGCCAGACGAGCCGGTCGCCGTGGTCGGGCAGGTCGCCCAGCGCAGCGCCATCGGACAGGTCGGCGGCCCGGGTGACGGTGGCCTTCCCGAGGTCACCCGTCTCGATCGCGGTGTCGATGGCACCGGGGGCGTACCGCTCGAGGTCGAGGGAGTCGATGGGGCTGTAGCGCCACACCTCCTCTTCCGCGGTGGGCAGCGGGTTGGCCGTGGCCTGCTCGGCGGCTTCGGTGCGACGAGCGGTCAACCAGACCGGCCCGCCGAGCCCGTTGATGGCGTCGGTGGAGAGCGTGGTCATCCCTTGCGCCGGAAGAGTCGCTTGAGCCGGCCGCCCTTGGCCTGCTGGGCCTGCACCTCGGCGAGCACGGTCGGGCCGATCGAGTTGATGATGTTCTCCGCTTCGTCGAGCACGGCCGCGACCGAGCCGTCACCGCGGTCGAGGGCGTCGAAGGGTTCGTCGGGGGTGGGGGGTGTCACGAGGGTGCCGTGGCTCCAGTTCACGTCAGCGAGGCGGCGGGTGTAGCTGGTGCACTCGGTCGGGCAGCGCCACGGGGCCTCGGGCGCGAGGTCGAGGTCGCACTTCCGCACGGTCTCGCCGGTGCGGTAGGTGCGGCTCTCGAAGTACTTGCAGTCCTGCCGCATCGGCATCTAGCCGACGGACCCTTCCATCTGGAGCTCGATGAGCCGGCTCCACTCGACGGCGTACTCCATGGGCAGGGTGCGGGTGACCGGCTCGATGAAGCCGTTGACGATCATCCCCATGGCCTGCTCGTGGGAGAGGCCTCGGCTCATCAGGTAGAAGAGCTGCTCGTCGGCCACCTTGGACACCGTGGCCTCGTGGCCGATGACGGCGTCACGGGACCCGACCTCCATGTAGGGGAAGGTGTCGCTGATCGAGTGGTCGTCGAGGATGAGGGCGTCGCACTGCACGTGGCTCTTGCAGCCGTAGGCGCCGTCCTCCACCCGCACGAGGCCGCGGTAGCTGGTGCGGCCGCCGTCCTTCGAGATCGACTTGGACACGATCTTCGACGTGGTCTCCGGCGCGGCATGGACCATCTTGGCCCCGGCGTCCTGGTGCTGGCCCTCGCCGGCGTAGGCCACCGAGAGCACCTCACCCGAGGCCTTCGGGCCCACCATGTAGACGGCCGGGTACTTCATCGTGAGCCGGCTGCCGATGTTGCCGTCGATCCACTCCATGTGGCCCTCGGCCTCGACCCGGGCCCGCTTGGTGACCAGGTTGAAGACGTTGTTCGACCAGTTCTGGATGGTCGTGTAGGTGACCCGGGCCGACGGCTTGACCACGATCTCGACCACGGCAGAGTGGAGCGAGTCGGAGGTGTACACGGGGGCCGAGCAGCCCTCGATGTAGTGCACCTTCGAGCCCTCGTCGGCGATGATCAGCGTGCGCTCGAACTGGCCCATGTTCTCGGCGTTGATCCGGAAGTAGGCCTGGAGCGGCATCTC
>JALYWQ010000099.1 GCA_030852625.1 Actinomycetota bacterium | reverse complement strand
TGTCCGGCGGGCTGCGCACGAGCGCCGAGCGGGCCGGGGTGTTCCAGGCCATCCGAGGCACGTTCTGGATCGGGATCTTCGTGGTGGTCTTCTCCTTCCCCGTCGGCGTGGCCACCGCCGTGTACCTCGAGGAGTACGCCAACCAGGGCCGGCTGGTCCGGTTCCTCGAGGTGAACATCCGGAACCTCGCCGGGGTGCCCTCCATCGTCTACGGGATCCTCGGCCTCACGATCTTCGTGCAGACGCTGAAGAGCGTGACGAACGGTCAGACGCTGCTCTCGGCCGGGATCACCCTCGCCATCCTCGTGTTGCCCATCGTGATCATCACCGCCTCCGAGGCGGTGCGAGCCGTGCCCCGGTCCCTCCGGGAAGCGGCCTACGGCGTGGGCGCCACCCGTTGGGAGGTCACTCGGTCGCACGTGGTGCCGTACGCCCTCCCCGGCATCATCACCGGCACCGTGCTGGCCCTGGCTCGAGCGCTCGGCGAGGCCGCCCCCCTGCTCCTCTGCGGCGCCGTCACCGGCCTGCTCCCGGGCAAGGAGGGACTGCTCGACCCATCGCAGCTCACCGACCGCTTCACGGCCCTCCCGGTCGTGATCGCCGACTGGGCCCGCACCCCGAGGGCCGGCTTCGACGAGCTGGCCGCCGCCGCCATCATCGTGATGCTGGCCATCGTCCTCGTCATGAACACCGTGGCCATCCTGCTGCGGACCCGCTACGAGCAGAAGAGGAAGTGACCACCGTGACCACCCTCGAGACCACCACGGAGTCGACCAACGTGGACCAGCGATCCGACGTCGGGAGCGGCGTCGCCACCCTCGACCCACCGACGCCCCGCGAGGTGGTCTTCGACATCGCCGACCTCAGCGTCTTCTACGGGGACTTCCGAGCGGTGCGCGACGTCAGCATCCAGGTGCACCGCCACGAGATCACGGCGTTCATCGGACCGTCGGGCTGCGGCAAGACCACCGTCCTGCGCTGCCTCAACCGGATGAACGACCTCATCGAGACGGCGAGGGTGGAGGGCTCGGTCCGCTACCACGGCGTCGACCTCTACGACCGGGAGGTCAACCCCGTCGAGGTGCGGCGCCGGATCGGCATGGTGTTCCAGAAGCCCAACCCGTTCCCGAAGTCGATCTACGACAACGTCGCCTACGGACCGAGGATCGCCGGGCTGAAGGGGAACATGGACGACATCGTGGAGCGCGCCCTCCGGGGCGCCGGGCTCTGGGACGAGGTCAAGTCCCGCCTGAAGGCGTCGGGGCTGGGGCTCTCGGGTGGGCAGCAGCAGCGGCTCTGCATCGCCCGAGCCATCGCCACCGACCCGGAGGTGCTCCTGATGGACGAACCGTGCTCGGCCCTCGACCCGATCGCCACCGCTCGCATCGAGGACCTGATGCAGGAGATCAAGGACCAGTTCACGATCGTGATCGTCACCCACAACATGCAGCAGGCAGCCCGGGTGAGCGACCGCACGGCGTTCTTCACCACCGAGGTGAACCCGGAGAGCGACACCCGCACCGGGCTGCTCGTCGAGTGCGACAGCACCGACAAGGTGTTCTCGAACCCCACCGACGAACGCACCGAGAACTACGTCACGGGTCGGTTCGGATGACCACCCGGACCGCGTTCCACCAGCAACTCGACGACATCAAGCGCGACCTCGTCCGGGTGGCCGAACGCGTCATCCAGACGATCGGCGCGGGCACCGAGCTGTTGCTCGACCTCGACCTCCGGCGCGCGCAGGAGCTCATCGACGGGGACGACGAGATCGACGCCCTCACCCTCGAGATCGAGGAGCGCTGCTTCACCGTGCTGGCTCGGCAGCAACCCATGGCCGGCGACATGCGTGCGCTGGTCACGGCGATCCGGCTCACCTCGGAGATCGAGCGATCCGGTGACCTGATGGTCAACGTGGCCAAGGCGGCCCGCCGCTTGTACGGATCGCCGATCCCAGCGGAGCTCCGGGGGCTCCTCGAAGCCATGGCCGCCGAGGCGATCCGCTTGTTCCGGCTGGCCATGGAGGCCTATGACGACGGCGATGCCGATGTGGCCAGCGCCCTCGACGACATGGACGATCGGCTCGATCAGCTCCACCGGGACTACGTCCAGGCCATCCTCGAGCTGCACGCCGGGGTGCGGGACGTGCGAGCCTCGGTGCAGCTGGCCCTGGTGGGCCGGTACTACGAACGGATCGGCGATCACGCGGTGAACATCGGCGAGCGAGTCGGCTACATGGTCACCGGGTGGCTCCCGGAGCACACCGGGGCCGCCCGACTCGCGGCGCGCGCCCGATCGGAGCCGAGCTCGGCATGACCGAAGCGTTGGCCGTGGCGGCGGTGCTGGCGGCGGTGGCCGTCGGTGCGGTCGTCGCGCTGGTCCTCGAGCGGCAGCGCGTCGCCGGACGACTCCGGTCGGCCGCACAGCGACTCGAGCCCGACGTCGTCGCCACCGGCAACGGTCTCGCCGAGGCCACCTCGGTGGTGGAGCGGGCCGTCGACCGGGCCCTGCTCGACGGGGGAGCGGCGACGATCGCCGAGGAGCGGCTCACGCGGGCCCTCGAGGTGATCCCGCAAGGCGTCGTGGTGTTCGACGACAACGGCGCCATCGTGTTCCGGAACGAGGTGGCGGCCAGCTACCTGACCGCCCGCCACGGCGAGGCCCTGGTCGAGGAGGCCATCGCCGCCCTGGCCGCGGAGATCGCCGCGGGGCCGGGCGACGATGCGCCGGCCAGCCGCACCGTCGACCTCTTCGGACCCCCGCGCCGCACGGTCGTGCTCCGCGCCGTCGGCCTCCACGCCGACTCCCGCCGGGTCGGGGTGCTCGTGGTGATCGACGACGTGACCAGTCAACGCCGCCTGGAAGGGGTGCGGCGGGACTTCGTCGCCAACATCAGCCACGAGCTGAAGACGCCGGTCGGCGCGCTCGGGCTCCTCGCCGAGACCCTCCTGGCCGAGGACGATCCCGAGGTGGCCAACCGGCTCGCGCAACGGATGCTCACCGAAGCCTTCCGGGTGGGCCGCACCATCGAGGACCTCTTGGCGCTCTCGCAGATCGAGGCCGACGAGGAGGCTGTGCGCGACGACGTCCCCGTCCACCTCTTCACCGCGGAGGCCGTGGAGCGGGTGCGGCCGGCCGCGGAGCAACAGGGCATCTCGATCGAGATCGAGGAGGCGCCGAGCCGTCTGGTGGTGATCGGCGACCGCCGGCAGCTCGTGTCGGCCACGTACAACCTGCTCGACAACGCCGTGAAGTACTCCGACCCGGGCTCCACCGTCCGGGTGCGGGCCCGCACCGACGGGCGCTGGGTCGACGTCACCGTCGAGGATCGGGGCATCGGCATCCCCCGGCGCGACCTCGAGCGGGTGTTCGAGCGCTTCTACCGAGTGGATCGGGCCCGGAGCCGAGAGACTGGGGGCACGGGCCTCGGCCTGGCCATCGTGCGCCACGTGGCCAGCAACCACTCCGGTGAGGTCCGGGTCGAGTCCCGAGAGGGCGAAGGCTCCACGTTCACCCTGCGACTCCCGGTGGGTGCCGGACCGGTCGCCGTCACGTCCGAGGCAGGTTGATGTCCACCCCCACCTCCACCATCCTGGTCGTCGAGGACGAGGACTCCTTCGTCGACGCCCTCACCGTCGGTCTCACGCGGGAGGGCTTCCGGGTGCAGGTGGCCCGCGACGGCGCCGAGGCCCTCGAGGTGTTCGACGCCGTGAAGCCCGACCTCGTCCTCCTCGACGTGATGCTGCCGAAGGTGTCGGGCATCGACGTGTGCCGGGAGCTCCGTCGCCGCTCACAGGTGCCGATCATCATGGTGACGGCCAAGGGCAGCGAGATCGACACCGTGGTTGGCCTCGAGGTCGGGGCCGACGACTACGTCACCAAGCCCTACCGGCTCCGGGAGCTGGTGGCCCGGATGCGAGCCGTCCTCCGGCGTCGGGCCGAGACGCCGGCGACGATGCTGGGCGGGGAGGCCATCGAGGTGGGCGACGTGGCCCTCGACCCGGAGCGGCACGAGGTGCTGATCCGAGGGGAGGGCGTCCAGCTCCCGCTCAAGGAGTTCGAGCTGCTGGAGCTCCTCCTCGCCAACGCCGGCCGGGTGCTCACCCGGGAGGTCCTCATCGACCGGGTGTGGGGCACGGACTACGTGGGCGACACCAAGACCCTCGACGTCCACGTGAAGCGGCTCCGGGCCAAGGTGGAGGACGACCCCTCCGTCCCGACGCGCATCGTCACCATCCGGGGTCTCGGCTACAAGTACGAGATCCCCCGGGGCTGACTCCTCCCTCCGCTCGCGGCCACGTCCGAGCGGGTGGGGCGCAGGTCCGTACGATGGGACGATGACCGATTCGGGGTGGCAGCCCCTCGCCAAGCCCCGCCGGGGCAGCGCGGATGCCTTCCGGCTGTCGCCGTTCGCCCGGTTGGCCCGCACCCACGTGCTCACGGCCACCGGCGACGCCCTGGTCACCATCGCCCTCGCCGGTTCGCTGTTCTTCGAGCTCGACCCCAACGACGCCCGCTGGAAGGTCTTCCTCTACCTGGCGCTGACGATGGCTCCGCTGGCCCTCGTGGCGCCGTTCATCGGGCCGGCCCTCGACCGGTCACGGGGTGGGCGGCGCTGGATGCTGGTGGCCGTCAACGGGGTCCGGGCCCTCGTGTGCCTGGTGATGCTCGACGACCTCGACAGCCTCCTGCTCTTCCCGGAGGCCTTCACCGTGCTGGCCCTCGGCAAGGCCTACGGCGTGGCCCGGAGCGCGCTCGTCCCCACCGTGGTGCGCACCGACGCGGAGCTGGTGGAGGCCAACTCCAAGCTCCAGCTGCTGTCGGGCCTCGCCGCGCCGGCCGCGGGCGCCATCGGCGGCATCGCCTATGCCCTGGCCGGCTCGTCGGCCGTGCTCGGCGTGGCCATGGTGGTCTACGCCGCGGCCACCATCGCCGGGTTGCGCATCCCCACCACGGCGGTGGCCCCGGAACCCGAGACCGAGGCCGAGCACGCCGAGCTGCGCGGCATCGGTGTGCTCCTGGCCGCGTCGGCCATGGGCCTCATCCGGGGGATGGTGGGGTTCCTCACCTTCCTGCTGCTGTTCGAGCTCCGGGAGGCGCCCACTTGGAACCTCGGTCTCGTGCTCGCCTTCACCGGTGGCGGCGCGCTGGTGGGCTCGGCCATCGCGCCCAAGCTCCGGGAGCGGATGACCGAGGAGCGCATGCTGATGTTCTCCCTCACGGTCGCGCTGGTGGGCGGGGTGGGGGCGGCGGTGGTCAACAAGCTCGGTTCCGCCGCCGCCATGTCGGCGGTGATCGCCATCGTCTCCACCGCCGGCAAGCTGGCCTTCGACTCGCTCGTGCAACGCGACGCACCCGACGCCAACCGGGGACGTTCCTTCGCCCGGTTCGAGGTGCGCTTCCAGCTGTTCTGGGTGGTCGGCGCCGTCCTCCCGCTCCTGCTCCTGCCGATCCCCGTGCAGGTGGGCTACCTCACGATCGCCGGCACGGCCGGCTTCGGGCTGTTCTCCTACGCTGCCGGCCAGCGGGCCGCCCGACGAGCCCAGGTCGACCGCCCGCCGCTCGGCCCCGGCATCCCGTCGGACTACCAGGACAGCGCCGAGACCACCACCCTCGAGCTCGGCCGCTTCGCCCGCCGCCTGGCCCGCCGGGTCGTCCCCACGCTGCCCGCCGATCCGGACGGTTCAGCCGCGGCGTCGGCGCCGTCGGCCGCCGAGGCACCGCCGATCTACGACCAGGGCAACCAGGCCGACGAGGCCGGCGACCCCGAAGGCAACGGTGGCGAGGGCGCCGAGCGCCGGTGGGATGCCGACGAGCCGGTGTGGGCCGGCGAGGTCGATGCCCCCAGCCCGTCGGTGGCCGACCCGACGGTGGTCGACGACGACCGCACCGCGATCGACCCGCTCGTCGCCGAGCAGGACGAGGCCATCGAGGCCAGCCGCCGGCGGTTCCGTCGCCACCAGTGACCGGCGGGCCGGCCCCGGCGGCTACTCCTCGAGGCCGCTGAGGTCGTCGGGGATCTCGATGTCCGCGGCGAGGTCGAAGTCGACGTCGAGGCGGGCCAGCCACAAGCCGGGTGCGTCGACCTCGGCCGGGGTGGGGAGGTTGCTGGGGTCGGCCCACAGCTTGCGGAGGGCGTCGTCGCCGGCCCGTTCGAGCACACCGTCGACGAAGGCCGACCCTCGGGCGTAGGTGTCCTGGCCGAGCTCCAGGCCGAACAGCCGCTCCACGAACCGGTCGTGGTCGGCCGCTTCGACCCGGCGGCGTCGGAGGGCCTCGGTGAGCATCGGGTACGACCCGATGAGCTTGCCGCCCACCTCGTCGAGCACGTGGTCGACCACGCCTTCGATCACGGCGACGAGCGCTTCGAGCTCCGGTCGGATGGCGGCCTGCTCGGGTGAGGTGATGGCGCCGAGGATGACCTCGGGCGAACCGAGCACGTCCTGCAGGCCCTGGAGCGACTCCGGGTTGGCGAGGTCGAGCTCGCCGAGCTGGTCCTCCAACGCGGCGGGGTCGCTCCGGAAGGCGGACACGTAGCGGCTGAGGAGGTCGTCGAGAGCTGTCCGCACGTGCGGCACGCCGAGCACGGCGTGGTGGGCGATCTCGTGGACGGCAACCCAGAGCCGGACGTCGTCGCGGGCGATGCTCCACTCGTCGGCGAAGGCGTCGATGTTGGGGAGCACCATGAGAAGCTCGTCGGCGCCGCCACCGGCCACGTGGCGCGGGATCGGGAGGTCGTACTGGCCGAGCGTGCGGCGGGCCAGGTGACCCACCATCGAGCCAGCGGTCATCGACAGCACCATCGGCTGCAGCATCTGCATCATCCCGGCGAACATGCTGGCCATCGGGTCGTCGGGGTCGGGCGCGACGTCCTCGGGCGGGGTGTTCAGCGACGCGGCCAGCTTCTCCACGAGCGGCTTGTAGGCCTCGAGCGTGTCCATCGCCCAGCGGGTGCGGTTGACGGCCTGGCCGATCACGGGTCGACCGCTCACCGACGTGCTCAGCCCGGTGATCTCGGCGACGTGGAGGTCGGCCACCCGGGCGAGCTGCTCGATCGACATCCGGTCCATCGGATCGATGTTGTTCTCGCTGGCCCCGTCGGTGGCGATGCCCACCGCGAGCTGGCGGGCCCCGTCCCACGACCCCGCAGCGCCACCACCGCCGAGCATCTTCGCGATGTCACCGAGGAACGGCATCCCTTCGAACGGGTTGCCGAGTGGACCGGGATCGCTCATTGGGGCAGCGTATTGCCATGGCCAGCGAATCCGTCAGCGGCGTGGTCGTCGTCACCGGCTCGGCGGGGGTGCTGGGCCAGCGGGTCTGCGAGCTGGCCGCCGCCGACCCCTCGGTCGACCGGGTCGTGGCCATCGACAAGCGACCCAGGCCTGCGGCTCCGGGCATCGCCACCCACACCCTCGACCTGGCCACCGCGGACCTCAAGCCCCTGTTCGAGGGGGCTTCGGTGGTGGTCCACCTGGCCCAGGCCGACCCCACCGAGGTCGCCGACGACGCCGAGCTGGCCCGCCGGGTGCTCGACGCCGCCGGTGCCGTCGGCGCCCACCACCTGGTGCTCCTTTCGAGCGCCCTCGCCTACGGCGCCTGGGCCAACAACCCGGTGCCCCTCACCGAGGACGCCACCCTCCGCCCCAACCCGGGCGTCACGCTCGCGGCGGCCAAGGCCGAGGTGGAACGGGCCGCAGCCGACTTCCGCGACGACCACCCCGGCACCACCGTGGCGCTCCTCCGGCCCACCGTCACCGTGTCGCCCCGGAAGAACGGCTGGCTGGCACGGGCCCTCGGCCGCGGCTCGTTGGCGCC
>JALYWQ010000096.1 GCA_030852625.1 Actinomycetota bacterium | reverse complement strand
GTCGATGACGCACTTGCCGATGTCGGTGCGGCTGGGCAGGTCGTACATGACGCTCAACAGGACCTCTTCGAGGATGGCCCGCAGCCCCCGGGCGCCGGTACCCCGCAGCAGCGCCTGCTCGGAGATGGCCTCCAGGGCGTCCTCGGTGAACTCCAGCTCCACGTCGTCGAGCTCGAAGATGCGGTGGTACTGCTTGACCAGGGCGTTCTTCGGCTCCATCAGGATGCGCACCAGCGCCTCCTGGTCGAGGTTGGAGACGGCACCGATGACGGGCAGCCGGCCCACGAACTCGGGGATGAGGCCGAACTTCAGCAGGTCCTCGGGCAGGACCTTGGAGAGCACGGCGCCCACGTCGCGCTCGTCGCGCCGGCGCAGGTCGGCACCGAAGCCGACGCCCTTGGAGCCGATGCGGCTCTCGATGATCTTCTCCAGGCCGGCGAAGGCCCCGCCGCAGATGAAGAGGATGTTGGTGGTGTCGATCTGGATGAACTCCTGGTGGGGGTGCTTGCGGCCCCCCTGGGGCGGCACCGAGGCGGTGGTGCCCTCCAGGATCTTCAGCAGGGCCTGCTGCACGCCCTCGCCCGACACGTCGCGGGTGATCGACGGGTTCTCGCTCTTGCGGGCGATCTTGTCGATCTCGTCGATGTAGATGATCCCGGTCTCGGCCTTCTTGACGTCGTAGTCGGCGGCCTGGATCAGCTTGAGCAGGATGTTCTCGACGTCCTCGCCCACGTAGCCGGCCTCGGTGAGGGCGGTGGCGTCGGCGATGGCGAAGGGGACGTTGAGCATGCGGGCCAGGGTCTGGGCCAGCAGCGTCTTGCCGCAGCCCGTGGGGCCGAGCAGGAGGATGTTGGACTTGGCCAGCTCCACGTCGTCGTGGTTCGTGGCGCCGAACTGCACCCGCTTGTAGTGGTTGTAGACGGCGACCGAGAGGATCTTCTTCGCGTGCTCCTGCCCGATGATGTAGTCGTTCAGGAACTCGAAGATCTCACGAGGCTTGGGCAGCTCGTCGAAGCGCAGCTCGGAGGTCTCGGAGAGCTCCTCCTCGATGATCTCGTTGCAGAGGTCGATGCACTCGTCGCAGATGTAGACGCCCGGACCCGCGATGAGCTTCTTCACCTGCTTCTGCGACTTGCCGCAGAAGGAGCACTTCAGGAGCTCCCCACCGTCTCCGAACTTCGCCACGTGTCGACCCCCGTGCTCCGCGTCTCAGCTGGCCCGGGTGATCGGACCGGTGTTGTCGGCCAGCGAACGGGCCGTGATGACCTCATCGATGATGCCGTATGCGAGCGCCTCATCCGCGGACATCACGAAATCGCGCTCGGTGTCCTTGTGGATCTTCTCGGCCGTCTGGCCCGTGTGACCGGCCAGGATCTCGTCGAGCTGCACCCGCATCCGCAGGATCTCCTTGGCCGCCAGCTCCACGTCGGTGGCCTGGCCGCCGGCCTGGCCCCACGGTTGGTGGAGCAGCACGCGGGCGTGGGGCAGCGCGAGGCGCTTGCCCTTCGTGCCCGCCGCCAGGAGCACCGCCGCGGCCGACGCGGCCTGCCCGAAGCAGATGGTTGAGATGTCGGGCTTCACGAACGACATCGTGTCGTAGATGGCGAAGAGGGCCGTGATGTCGCCGCCGGGGCTGTTGATGTAGATGTTGATGTCGCGGTCGGCGTTCTCGGACTCGAGGTGCAGGAGCTGTGCGCACACCAGGTTGGCGATCGTGTCGTCGATCGGCGTGCCGAGGAAGATGATGTGCTCCTTGAGGAGCCGGCTGTAGAGGTCGTAGGCCCGCTCACCCCGGTTGGTCTGCTCGACCACCGTGGGCACGAGGTAGTTGCGGATCACCGTCTCGTGCTGGCCGATTGCGTTGGTCACTCGTCTTCCGTTCCGTCGGCGACCTCGTCGGTCGCAGTGCTGTCGTCGGCGACCTCGTCGTCGGCGTCGTCTTCGTCGTCGTCCACGACCGGGGGCTCCAGCTCGCTGCGGTCGATGGGGGCCCCGTCCTGGTCAACGACCTCAGTGCGCTCGAGCAACCACTCGAGGGCCTTGCGCTTCCTGATGTCCGAGCGTATCGCTGAGATCTGGCCGACGCGCTCGAAGCGCTCGCGCACCACATCCACCGTCTCGCCGACCCGGGAGGCGACCCCGTCGAGCTCCTCCTCGAGGTCCTCGTCGGTGCACTCGATGCCCTCGGCCTCCGCCACGGCTCGCAGCGCGAGGTCGACCTTCACGCCTGACTCGGCGGTGCCGCGCAGCTCCTGGCTGAAGGTGTCGGGGTCGGTGCCGGTCATGCCGAGGTACTGCTCGATCCCCATGCCCTGGGCCTGCAGGCGCATGGCGAGGTCCTGGAGGCGGTTCTGCATCTCCTGGTTGACGAGGGCCTCGGGCACCGGGTCGGTGACGAGCTCGGTGAGGGCCTCCCCCACCTTCTCGCGCCAGTCCATCGAGGCCTGCGCCCGACGGACGCGCAGCATGCGCTCGGCGAGGTCGGCCCGCAGCTCGGCGAGGGTCTCGAACTCGGAGGCTTCGGAGGCCCACTCGTCGGTGGCCTCGGGGAGGACCTTCTCCTGCACCTTGCCGACCACGACCTTGAACTGCAGCTCCCGGTCCTCGTCGGGATCCGGATGGGTGGCCCCGAACTCGAGCGTGGCGCCCGTGGTGGCGCCGATCAGCTGCTCGTCGACCTCGGGGGTGATGGCCCCCGACCCGACGACGTAGCTGTACTCCTCGGCGGTGAGGCCCGACTGGGGCTCCCCGTCGAGGGTGCCTTCGATGTCGATGGTGACGGTGTCGCCATCGGCAACGGGCCGGTCGACCTCGGTGAGGACGGCGTCGTACCCGCGCATGCGGTCGATCTGGGCGTCGAGCTCCTCGTCGGACACGGCGGGCCGATCGAGGGTGACCTGGAGCCCGCCGTAGCCCGGCACCTCGATGGAGGGCCGCACCTCCACGACGGCGTCGAAGGCGATGTCGCCCTCCTCCTGCCCGGCGGTGATGTCGATCTCCGGAGCGTCGATGACGTCGACGTCGTGCTCGATCACGGCCTGGCTGTAGAACTCGGGCAGCGAGTCGTGGAAGGCCTGCTCCCGGCCGGCCTGCTTCCCGATGCGGGTCTCGAGCACCTTGCGGGGTGCTTTGCCGGGCCGGAAGCCTGGAATGCGCACCTCACGGGCGATCTTCTTGAAGGCCGCCGTGATGGCGTCTTCGAACTCCTCGGCGGCGACCTCCACGGTCACCTTGACCTTGTTCCCCTCGAGGGGTTCGACGGTGGATCTCATGCGACTGGCGAGTGTACCGGTGGGGCTCCGGTGACCTGACACGGGATCGGGCCCCTTCGAACGTTGGCCTACGCTGCCACCCCGTCCGGGGAGTGGCGCAGCGGTAGCGCACCTGCTTTGGGAGCAGGAGGTCGGGGGTTCAAATCCCCCCTCCCCGACCATGGGTGGCGAACAACTGGAGGGGGACGAGCGCCGACGATCCGTCGCGGGGTTCGGGACGGCGTTGGGGGCGGCGGCGGTGCTGCGGCTGGTGAGCGTGGTGGGCAAGGGCCCCTTCGTCTACGTCGACTCCATCGACTACGAGACCCTCGACTTCAGCGGTCGATCGCGGCGCCCCTGGGCCACCCCCCTCCTCTACGAGGTGGTCCGAGACCCGCAACTGCGGGTCGTCGCCCAAGGGGTGATCGGCGTCGTGTGCTGGTCGGTCCTGGCCCTCGAGGTGACCCGGCACGTGCAGGACCGGCGCATCCAGTGGGCCCTGCTCCTCGGCGTGCTCGGGCTGTCCCTCACCACGACGATCACCAACTGGGACACCACGATGCTCTCCGAGCCCCTCGCGCTGTCCCTCACCACGCTGTTGATCGCCGCACTGCTGCGGCTGGCCCGCGAACCGGATCGGCGCGCGGCCCTCCTCGTCGGCGCCGCGCTGGTGCCCTGGATCTTCACCCGCCAGAACAACCTGGTCCCCGGCGTGCTCCTCGCCACCACCCTGGCCGTGGTGGCGGTCGTGGCCTGGCGGCGCCGTCACGACCGACGACGGATCCTCGCCGGACTGGCCGGCGCGGCCTTCGTGATCCTCGCCCTCGCGGCCGGCTCGTACTCGAGGAACACCGAGATCGTGCACCACAACCTGGCCTCGGTGATGGGCGGCCGGGTCCTCCTCGACGACAGCGATGCTCGATGGTTCGTCGCCCACGGCATGCCCGACCAGGCCCTCGACCGCCTCAGCTTCCCGGCATCCGGCGACCAGATGCTGGGGATCCGCTCGTTCCGCGACTGGGTGGAGGACGAGGGCGTCGCCACCTACGCCCGGTTCCTCCTCACCCACCCGATCGAGGCCGTGCGGCGACCGGCGGAGGCGCTGGTGAGCGAGCGCCCTCCCACCTTCGAGCCCCAGCGCGCCGATGACGCCATGCTCGGCGGCATCGTCTACGGCGCCGCCCGCGAGGTGCTGCCGAAGCCGGTCGAGGACCTGTTCGCGGCCCCGGCCGGCACGGGGACGATCGTCTTCCTCGTCGTCGTGGCCCTCGCCGCCACCCTCGACGCGGCCCGACAGCGGGGGCCATCCCCCCAGTGGTTGGCGCCGTTCCTGCTCCTCGCCCTCCAGTGGCCCGCGCTCACCGTGGTCTGGCACGCCTCGACGGGTGAGCTGGAACGGCTCGGGCTCGTGTCGCTGGTGGGCTGTTGGATCGGCGCCCTGCTGCTGCTCGGCGTGGTCGTCGATGCGCGGATCCGACCCGCCGCCACCGATCCCCCGCGCCAGACGACCATGGGCTGAGGGCCCCGGAACCGGGGTATCCCTGGCCCGCGAGCAGCGGTGCGGCATCATTTCCCGGTCTGGGATGAAGGCTGGAGTGCAGGTCCCCGGGGCGACTACCGTCGCCACCACCGGCGGGCGTAGCTCAACGGCTAGAGCCCCAGCCTTCCAAGCTGGTGGTGCGGGTTCGATTCCCGTCGCCCGCTCCACTCGCTCCCCCCACCGTCGGCCCCACCCAGCAACGAGGTACCTCCGCTGAACGCCAGAGAGAAGCTGATCTTCGGTGCAGCTGGCGTGGTCTTCGCCACGAGCACCGTGCTGGCCGTGGCGCAGCCCGGTGATCTCGGCGACGACGACGAGACGGCGTCCGACGTCCCCGACACCACCACGACCTCCGCGGCCGACGACCTCACCACCACGACGGAGGCCGGTCTCACCACCACCACCATCGCCGTGAGCACCACCGCCGGCGACGGCAGCTCCACCACCTCGATCGCCACCACCACCTCGGGGGCGGCGGCCACCACGACGACCGCGATGGCCACCACCACCTCCGCTCCGGCGTCCACCACCACCACGGCGGGCTCGGGTGCCACCACCACCACGGTGGCGAGCGGGATCGGCGGCGTCGGCGCCGGCAACGTGCGCGACCCCGACGACGGCACGGCTGACACGGGCATGGAGTCGATGCTCCTGCCGGGCCTCGGCCTCCTCGGGATCGGTCTGGCCATGCGCCGGATCGCCCGTCCCTCCGCCGGCTGAGCCCGCGCCGAGCGGCGTCGGGTCAGGGCCGCGACGCCCGCACCACCAGCAACTGGAGTGCGAGCGAGGCGGCGACCGCCATGGCGAAGGCACCGCCCGTGCCGAGCGACGGCAACCAGACGGCCAGCACGAACGCGAACAGCGCGTAGGCGTAGTAGCCGGACATCAGCCCGCGGAGCACGAGGATCGTGTCCCGGACCCCGTGTTGGGCGTGGGTGAACACGGCGAGCACCGTGGCGATGATGGGGAACGGGGCGAGCAGGCCGGACCACTTCGGGCCGAGGTGTTCCGACAACGTCGACACGAGGACCACCAGGGTGGCCGCCGCCGCCGCTCGGACGGGTAGGTCCCAGCGGGACCGGATGGGGTGCACCTCGGTGCCGGCGGGGACGTCGGGCAGGAGGACGGTCACCACCGCGAACCAGAGGCAGGCCGCCACCAACGCGGCGAGGGCCGGCACGTCAGGGCCGGACAGCGCCACGTCGACGGCGAGGAACGCCAGCCAGCCGAGGAGCAGGGTCGGGAGGGGCCGGAACCGTTGGCAGGCGTGCCCGTAGGCGAGCACGAACGCGGCCAGGGCGAGCAGGCCCACGAGGGTGGCCCGTGACGCGTCGGCGCCGAACGCCTCGCCGTGATCGAGGGTGATCACGAGCAGGACCGGCGCGCCGACGACGGGGAGCCCTCCGACCATCCCGCCGATCCGGGGCCCGTGACGACGGGCGAGGAGCGAGGTCCCGACGACGAAGGCGGGCGCGAGGAGGAGCCGGAGGGCCAGCAGCACG
>JALYWQ010000089.1 GCA_030852625.1 Actinomycetota bacterium | reverse complement strand
CATCCCGACCACGTTCGGCACCGTGATCCCGGGAGCGTTGGGGTCGACCGGCTGGGTCGGTTGGCGGGGGAGCGAGGTGGACGTTCCCGGCATCGAGGGGGTCGGCAGGCCCGGGAGCCCGAGCCCGACGGTGGTGGAGCTGGCGATGGTCGACGATGTGGAGGTGGTCGTTGTCGACGGCACGGGGAACCGCTCGACCGGCTCGTCGGCGAGGGCGTCGGCCATGAAGGCCTTCCAGATCTGGGCCGGGTACGACCCCCCGGTGACCTTGATCGCCGTGCGCGGCGGCACCATCTCGATCTGCCCTTCGGCGAAGCCCACCCACACCGCGGTGGCCAGCTGCGGCGTGTACCCGGCGAACCAGGCGTTGGTCCACTCGTCGGCGGTACCGGTCTTGCCGGCGACGGGACGGTCGAGGCGGGCCGCGGTGCCGGTGCCCCGTTGGACACCCTGCTCGAGGATCGAGGTCAGGGTGTCGGCCACGTCGACGTCGAGCACCCGGTCCTGCACGTGACGGTGCTGGTAGAGGACGGTGCCGTCGGGTCGGGTGATGCGGGTGACGAGGACCGGCGGCACGTGGACGCCGCGGTTGGCGAAGGTGGCGTACACCGTGGCCATGTCGACCGCGCTGACCTCGTTGCTCCCCAGCACCGACGAGGCGACGTTGTTCAACTTCGAGCGGACCCCGAGGGCCCGGGCCATGTCCATCGACTCCTCGATGCCGACGTCCATGATCAGCTGCGCGTACACGGTGTTGATGGACCGCACGGTGGCCTCGACGAGGTTGACGGCGCCGCCGGCCCCGCTCTCGGCGTAGTTGCACGGCTTCCACGTGGGCTGACCAGGGAGGGGGATCGAGACGCACGCCGGAGCCGGGTAGGTGGTCGACACCGGCATCCCGTCGGCGAGGGCCGCCGCCAGCACCACCGGCTTGAACGACGACCCGGCCTGGCGGCCGGTGCCCTGGGTGGCGAGGTTGAGCTTGGCCCGCTCGCCGTTGCCGAAGAAGTCCCGCCCGCCGACCATGGCGCGGATGTAGCCCGTGCCCGGCTCCATCGCGACCAACGCCACATCGGGGTCGACCCCGGCCCGGGGGAGCACCTCGTTCATGGCTGCCTCGGCCTCGGCCTGGGCCTCGAGGTCCACGGTGGTGTGGATCCGGATCCCACCGCCGAAGAGGAGGTCGCGTCGCTCCGTGGCCGTGGCCCCGAACCGCTCGTCGTGGAGGATCCACTGCTTCACCGACTCCACGAAGTACGCCGCCGGGTACCGTTCGGCGGCCGGGGTGGTCGACGACCCGAGCGCGAGCGGCTCGTTCTTGGCCGCCGCCGCCTCCTCCGCGGTCGCGTAGTGGTACTTCACCATCTGGTCGAGCACCACGTCGCGCCGGGCCACGGCCAGGTGCGGGTGGTCGTAGGGGTCGGTGGCGCTCGGGCGTTGGATCAGCCCGGCGAGGAGGGCGCTCTCCGCGAGGCTGAGATCGCCGAGCTGCTTGCCGAAGTACTGGCGGGCCGCGGCGTCCACGCCGTAGGCCCCGTTCCCGAAGTAGATGGCGTTGAGGTAGAGCTCGAGGATCCGCTCCTTGCTGTAGGTGCGCTCGAGCTGGACGGCCATCGACGCCTCGGACAGCTTCCGCTCGATGGTCTGGGCGTCGTTGCCGAGCAGGACCTTCTTCACGTACTGCTGGGTGATCGTCGAGCCGCCCTGCGCGACCGTCCCTTCCTCGGTGTTGGTGCGGACGGCCCGCATGATCGCTCGGAGGTCCACGCCCTTGTGCCGGTAGAACCGCTCGTCCTCGATGGCGATGACGGCGTCCTGGAGCCGGCGCGGGATCTCCTCCAGCGGCACGACCCGCCGGTTCTCCTCGGCGTGGAAGGTCGTGACGACGGTGCCGTCGGCCGCGAGGAGGGTGGACGACTGCGCGCCCACCGGCACCACCGGGAGGATCGAGCGCGAGTCATAGGAGCAGCCCGCCGCGATCGCGACGAGCGTGAGCGCGCTGGCGAGCGCGCGGCGTATCCGCAGCCCCTGGTCCCTCATGTGCCCCGCCATTGTTCCCCACCGTGCCCTCCACGACGTAGCGGGAGGATCGGGCTGGACCGAAGGTGCCCCGGGCAGGGACCATGGCGCCCGTGGTGGACGTCCTCGCCGATCTCGACCGTCGTGGGCTGATCCACGACACCACCGACCGGGCCGCCCTCGAGGCGGCCATGGCGGCGGGGCCGATCACCCTCTACTACGGGTGCGACCCCACCGCGTCGAGCCTCCACGTCGGCAACCTCATCGGCCTGCTCGTGCTGCGCCGGTTCCAGGACGCCGGGCACCGCCCCATCGCCCTCGCCGGCGGGGCCACCGGGATGGTGGGCGACCCCACCGGTCGGTCCCAGGAGCGCAACCTGCTCACCGACGAGAAGCTGTCGGCCAACGTGGCCGCCATCAAGGCCGAGATGAGCCGGATCATCGACCTCGACGCCGGCGGCGCCCAGCTGGTCGACAACCGCGACTGGACCAAGGACGTCACCCTCCTCGAGTTCCTGCGGGACGTGGGCAAGCACGCCACCGTCAACCAGATGCTCGCCCGGGAGTCGGTCAAGGCACGGATGGAGAGCGAACAGGGGATCTCCTTCACCGAGTTCTCCTACATGCTGCTCCAGGCCCACGACTACCTCTGGCTGCACGACCACCAGGGCTGCGTCCTGCAGATCGGTGGTTCCGACCAGTGGGGCAACATCCTCTCGGGCGTCGACCTCGTGCGGCGGGCCCGTGGCGCCACGGTGCACGCCCTCGCCTGGCCGCTGCTCCTCGCCGCCGACGGCACCAAGCTGGGCAAGACCACCGGCGCCCGGGTCTGGCTCGACCCCGAGCGGACGTCCCCGTACGCCTTCTTCCAGCACTGGATGGACACCCCCGACGACCTGGTGGCCCGGCAGCTGGCCCAGTTCACCCTCCTGCCGATGGACGAGGTCGACGCCATCGCCGCCGTCCATGCGGCGAACCCCCGGTCCCGGGAGGGCCAGCGCCGCCTGGCCATGGAGGTCACGACCCTGGTGCACGGGCCGGAGCAGGCGACCCTGGCCGCCGAGGCCGCCGGGGTGCTCTTCGGGAGCGACCCCCGCACGGCCAGCGCCGCGGCCCTCGAGATGGTGGCCGGGGAGGTGCCGGGCACCTCCCTCGACGGGGGCGAGGACCTGGCTGCCGGCATCGAGCTCGTGCCGGTGCTCGTGCGGGCCGGGCTGGCCTCGTCGCTCGGTGAAGCCCGCCGGCAGCTGGAGCAGCGGGGGATCTCGGTGAACGGCGAGAAGGTCGATCCCGACCGCCGACTGGGCCAGAACGACCTGCTGCACGGGCGTTTCGTGCTGCTGCGGCGGGGCAAGAAGGACTGGGCGGTCCTCGACGCCGGGGGCGCCTGAGAGAAATTCCCCGGATTCCGGGGTCTCAAGTTGCCTCGGTCGGGACCCTCGTTGTAGGTTGTCTCTCCGCCCCACGGGGCCCCGGGAATTCCACCCGGGGGCCACGGAAGGGCCCTGGCACCACCGGAGACATCGTGCTCCGACTGCCGCAGACTCGCCGCCGATTTCGGTGGCCGTCGCTCCTTGAAAACAGAAGAGAGGACGAACAAGGCGAGTGCGGGCGACCGCATGGCGTCCTTCGGGATGCGATGCGGCCGTTCAAAGAATGAAATGCACCGTAATACGGACAGCAAGTAATGCTGGCCGTTCTGGTGCCAGTCGGTGACAAACAGGAGGGGTCAAACCCTCTTGGGATCCACCGGCTCTTCAACACCGATCGAAGGGTCGACCACCTCGGTGGCCGGCTCGAGATCTCGATGGAGAGTTTGATCCTGGCTCAGGACGAACGCTGGCGGCGTGCCTAACACATGCAAGTCGAACGAGGTCCATGCAGTGGCAACACTGCGGAAGACCTAGTGGCGAACGGGTGAGTAACACGTGAGGAACTTGCCCCGGAGACCGGGATAACTCTCCGAAAGGAGAGCTAATACCGGAT
>JALYWQ010000074.1 GCA_030852625.1 Actinomycetota bacterium | reverse complement strand
GGCCAGGCCCATCGTCACGAGCGCGTCGTCGAGCCGCTGGCCCGGCTCGCGGTGGGCTTCGTAGACGCCGACGCGGGCCCACAGCGGGAAGTCGGCGCCCACGGCGGCCCGCACCGCCTTGATCACGGTGACGAGGAGCTCGGCCCGCCGCTCGGGGGTGCCGCCCCACCGGTCGTCGCGGGTGTTGCTGAACGGGGAGACGAATGCGTGCAGCAGGTACCCGTGGCCGGCGTGGAGCTCGATGCCGTCGAACCCGGCCCGCTGGACCCGCAGGGCGGCGTCCACGAACTGGTCGACGACTCGGTCGAGGTCCTCGTCGGTGGCCTCGTGCACCCTGAACGCCGCCGAGGGCGACGAGAACGGCGCCATCATCTTCATCGTCTCGTCGGCGGTGACCATCCCCGACAGGGCGTCCTGCGGCGGGAGGGCCTTCTTCGACGGGGCGAGGAGGGGCCGGCCCTGGGCGATGTCGAAGAGGCTGTTGGCCCCGTCGTGCACCAGCTGGGCGGCCACCTTCGCCCCGTGGCGGTGGACGGCGCCGGCGAGGCGCTTGAGCCCGGGCACCTGGGCATCGGACGACGCCGCGATCTGCCGGGCGTCGTAGGACCCTTCCGGGTAGGCGATGGCCACCGAGCCCACGATGATCAGCCCGGCGCCGCCAGCGGCCCTGGCCTCGAACCACGCCGACTGCGAGTCGCCGACGGTGCCATCGGGCTCACCGAGGTTGGTGCCCATCGGACACATCGCGATCCGGTTGCGGAGCTGCAGCGAGCCGATGGTGCCGGGGCGGAGCGGCGAGAGCAGGCGGGCGAACTCGTCGGGTGGTCCGCCGGCCGGGCGCGGCCCCGTGGTCACCACGACACGCACCCCACGTACCCGCCCCCATGGCTCATGGCGGGAGATTAGAGGCCGCACGGACCAACGCGAGCCGCGGTCGTCGCGTCGACTGCCTAGCCTGCACGCATGGACGACCCCGAGAGCTGGCGCTGGATCTGGTTGTTCGCCGCGGTGCTCTTCGGGGTGGGCGAGATGGCCACGCCCGGTTCGTTCTTCCTGGCGCCGTTCGCCATCGGCGCCGCGGTGGCCGCCGTGCTGGCCTTCGCCGGCGTGTCGGTGGTGGTGGAGTGGACGGCGTTCGTGGCCGTGTCGCTGGTGTGCCTGGCCGCGCTGCGGCCGCTCGCCCGCCGGCTCGACGCCCAGGGGCAGACCCAGGGGGTCGGTTCCCGTCGGCTCATCGGGCGCACCGGCGTGGTGCTCGACTCCATCGGCGACGGCGACCCCGGTCTGGTGCGGGTCGACCAGGAGGAGTGGCGGGCCGTGGCCGCCGACAACCAGACGCTCGCCGTCGGTGACCGGGTGGTCATCACCGAGGTCGAGGGCACGAAACTCGTCGTCATCCCTGCGAAGGAGCAAGCCCTGTGAACCCCGGAGTGATCGTCCTCGGCGTCATCGCCGTCTTCCTGCTGATCTACGTCGCCACGGGCGTCCGCATCGTGCGGCCGTACCAGCGTGGCGTGGTGGAGCAGCTCGGCAAGTACAAGCAGACCGCCGATCCCGGGCTCCAGATCATCATCCCGTTCATCCAGAGCGTGCGGATGGTCGACATGCGGGAGCAGGTGATCGACGTGCCGCCGCAGGAGGTCATCACCAAGGACAACGTGGTGGTCTCGGTCGACGCCGTCCTCTACTACGAGCCCACCGACCCGCAGCGCCTGATCTACAACGTCGGCAACTTCGTGCTGGCGGTCACCAAGCTGGCCCAGACCAACCTCCGGAACCTGGTCGGCGAGATGCAGCTCGACGAGGCCCTCACCAGTCGCGACTCGATCAACACCGCCCTCCGGCAGATCCTCGACGAAGCCACCGACAAGTGGGGCGTCCGCGTGGTGCGCGTGGAGATCCAGCGGATCGATCCGCCACCGGACGTCATGAGCGCCATGCACGAGCAGATGAAGGCCGAGCGCACCCGCCGGGCCGTGGTCACCGAGGCCGAGGGGCGCCGCACCGCGGCGGTCACCACCGCCGAGGGCGACAAGACGGCCGCCATCCTCTACGCCGAGGGCCAGAAGGAGCAGAACATCCTGCAGGCCCAGGGCGAGGCCGAGGCCCTCCGGCAGATGGCCGACGCCGAGAAGTACCGGCAGACGACCGTGGCCGAGGGTGAAGCGGCTGCCACCCTGCTCGTCTACAACGCCATCCACGAGGGCCTGCCTGACGCCGGGCTCATCGCGGTGAAGTACCTCGAGACGCTCGAAGCCATGGCCAACGGCACCGCCACCACGATCGTGGTGCCGACCGAGCTGTCCGGCATCGCCGGGGCCATCACCGGTGTCACGCAGATGCTGAAGGTGCCGGGCGCCGTGCCCGACGAGGTCGAGATGGTCGAGGTGGAGGAGTAGCTCCCGCTACTCGGTGATCCCGACCCGCTCGAGCCCGAAGCAGCGGATGGCGTTGCCGCGCATGAACTTCCAGGTCTCCTCCTCGGAGAGGCCGGCCTGAACGCAGATGTCGGTGGCCACCTTCTTCGAGTGGGGGAACGTGCTGTCGGCGTGCGGGTAGTCGGTCTCGAAGCAGATCTGGTCCATCCCGATGATGTCCCGGTTCTTGAGGCCGATCTCGTCGTCGAACACGCAGCCGTAGATGCGGTGGTGGATGTAGCTCGACGGCTTGTTCGGAAGGCTCGACCCGAAGCTGTTGTCGGCCCGTTCGGCCCAGAGCTTGTCGGCCCGCTCGATCACGTAGGGCATCCAGCCGACCTGACCCTCGGAGTAGGCGATCACGAGGTTCGGGAAGCGCTCCATCGTGCCGGAGAAGATGAAGTCGAGCATCGAGCCCATGGCGTTGGAGAACGTGAGGGTGGAGCTCACGATGAACGGCGCGTCGGGTGACGTGGCCGGCATCCGGGAGCTCGACCCGATGTGCATGCACACCACGGTGCCGGTCTCCTCGCACGCTCGGAAGAACGGATCCCAGTAGCGGCCCTTGTCGTGCACCGACGGGAGGCCGAGGGGGTGCGGGTTCTCCGAGAAGGTGACGGCGAAGCAGCCCCTCGCGGCGTTGCGGCGGACCTCGGCGGCGGCCAGCTCTGCGTCCCAGAGCGGGACCATGCCGAGGGGGATGAGCCGGCCCTTGCCCTCGCCGGCGCACCACTCGTCGATCATCCAGTCGTTGTAGGCCTGCACGCAGAGGAGGGCGAGCTCCTTGTCCTCCCGCTCGTAGAACGTCTGCCCGCAGAAGCGGGGGAGCGTGTTCGGGAAGCAGATCGACGCCTCCACGTGGTTGGCGTCCATGTCGAGGAGCCGGTCCTTCTGGATCCAGCAGCCGGGACGGATCTCGTCGAAGGTGACGGGCGTGACGTCGAGGTCCTCGAATCCGAGGGCCGCCGACAGCTTGGGGAACGGATAGACGAGGTCGTCGTAGAGCCACCAGTCGCACCACTCGCCGCCCTCGGCGCCCTTCTCGTAGGAGAAGACGCCGCCCTCGAAGTTGAACTTGGCGCGGTCACGCTCCACCCGCGGGGCCCGGTCGGCGTACTTGGCCGGCAGCCGCGACGTCCAGAGGTCGGGTGGCTCCACCACGTGGTCGTCGACCGAGATGATGCGGGGGAGGTCCATGACCTCAATACTAGAACGTGTTCTAGTTCGATGCACCGCCCAGGCCGGCTTCCCGGGCCCGCACGATGGCCTGGGCCCGGTCGGCCACCTGCAGCTTGGTGAGCACGTTGGACAGGTGGTTGCGCACGGTCTTCGGGCTGAGCGACAGGCGGCGGGCGATCGACAGGTTGTCGAGGCCCCGCGCCACCTGGTCGAGGACCTCCCGCTCGCGGTCGGTGAGGTCGGGGAACGGCACCGCGCCACCGCCGACGCGCGTGCCTGCCAGGAAGGCGAGCGCCCGGCCGGCCACCGCCGGGCCGAGGAGGATCTCGCCGTTGGCGACCGCTCGCACGGCCCGCTCCACCTCCACCGGGTCGGCGCCCTTGAGCAGGTAGCCGCGGGCGCCGGCCCGCATCGACGCGAAGACCGAGTCGTCGTCGTCGAGCATCGTGACGACGAGGATCCCCACCTCCGGCTGGGCCCGGGCGATCTCGCGGGTGGCATCGACGCCTGAGGTGTCGCCGAGGTGGAGGTCCATGATCACGACGTCGGGCCGGTGCTCGGCGGTGGTGGCCACGGCGCTCGGGGCGTCCTCGGCGTGGCCGACGACCTCGAAGTCGTCGATCGAGTCGAGCAACGCGGCCATGCCCATGCGGAACACCGGGTGGTCGTCGACGACGACGATGCGGACGGTCACGACGGCACCGCCTGGAGGGCCTCGGTCGGCACGTGCACGAGGACCTCGGTACCGTGCGGCTGGTTCGGCCGTACCACCACGTTGCCGCCGATGCCCTCGGCTCGTTCGCGCATCGATCGGGTGCCGACGCCCACGACGGCGTCGGGGGCGATCCCCACACCGTCGTCGGCGATCCGGATGCGAACGCCGTCGCCGCCGGCCAGCTCGATGCAGCACCGCGACGCTTCGGCGTGGCGGTGCACGTTGCGGACGGCCTCGCTCACGATGCCGTACACCGCGGTGGCCACCGTGGGGGTGACGGACGGGAGCTCGCCGATGTCGAGCTCGACGTCGAGCCCGCTCATGCGATGGCGTTCGGCCAGCTCGACGATCGCCGGCACCAGCCCGAGCTCCTCGAGCGCGGGCGGCAGGAGGCCCCGCGCCAGCCCCCGCACCTCCTCCACGCGCGCGTCGAGCTCGGTGGACAGCGCGTCGAGGAGCCCCTTGGCACCGCCCGGGTCGCGCTCGAGCAGGTTGCGGCTGGCCTGGAGGCCGAGCCCGATCCCGGCGAGGGCGGGGCCCAGCCCGTCGTGGAGCTCCCGGCGCAGGACCCGCCGCTCCTCGTCACGGGCCTCGGCCAGGCGGGCCCGGGAGGCCTCGAGCTCGGTGGCCGTCGTCGACAGGGCGACCGTGGCCGCGATCACCGGGGCCACCCCGTCGAGGGATTCGACGGATCGCCCGTCGAGCCGCTCGTTGGGTCGGGGCGCCACGATGAGCTGGGCCACCTCCACCTGCTGGTGCACGAGGGGGACGACCATGCCGCGGTCGCCGACGATCCCGACACCGGCGAGCAACCGGGCCGTGCCGTCGCCGCTCGGCACCTCGATCCGGGCCCCACCGAGCCGGAGCGACTCGGCCAGCCCGACCACCATCCCCTCCAGCAGCTCGGCCGGGTGGCTCGCTGTGCCCAACGTGGCGCCCACCTGGCGCACGAGCTTCCCGGGTTGCCCGGCGTCCCCGTGGACGAGAGCGTCGACGTTGCGCTGCACCCAGGCGCGGGCCGGTTGGAACCCGGCGGCGATGAGCGCGGTGGCGAGCACGCGCACCACGCCGTCGCTGCCCGGCAGGAGGGCGCCGAGCCAGGCCACCGCCGCCACGTAGGTCACGACGAGCCCGCTCGTGAGCAACCACCAGGTGAGGGTCCGTCGCACGCCGAGGTCGACGCCCCAGTGCCGCTGGCGCAGCACCACACCGAGCACGGCCGCGGGGTAGAGGGCCTGGGAGGCCAGGTGGGTCAGGGGGGTGAAGGCGATCGGGAGCTCGTCGGCGACCGAAGCCGGGAGGGCCAACGGCAGGAACGAGATCGACAGCGCTCCGACGGCCACGGCCAACCACCCGAGGGCCTGACGATCCTCGTCCGGCCCGCGGTTGCGGCGTCGGAGCACGTCGACCGTCGCCACCAGTCCCAACACCACGAGGGCCGCGTTCTCCCACTGCGTGGCGTCCAGGGCGAACTCCGTCCACGCGGTGGACTCGATGGCCAGGGGCGACAGCGGTTCGGTGCCGGCGCCGGCCCACGAATCGGTCAAGCGGACGAAGGTCGACCACGCGATCAGCAGGAGGCCCAGGCCGATGGCGACCTTGGCCCACGGTCCCAGCGGCCCGCGTCGCAGCAGCCACGGGAGGACCACGATGAGGGCCAGCGTGCCGGGGACCCAGGTGAGGCTCTGGGCCAGCTGGAGGAGCCCGAGGGCCGGGAGGTCGGGGTGCTCGACCCACACCATCGACCACTGCGCCCCGACCGCCGCCAGCCCGCCCCCGATCGCGGTGACCCCGAGGATCCACGACACCGGGTGCCGGAGGCGGGAGAGCACGAGCCAGGCGACCACCCCGTAGACCACGGCATCGACGGTGTCGACGGCGAAGAACCACTGGTTCACGTCCCACGCCGGCCGCACGACGAAGGCGAGCGCGATCCCGATGACGGCCAGGGACAGCGACGCGACGAGGACGCCGAGAGCGACGGTGGGTTGCCCCCCGCCGCTCCCGGCGTCGTGCACGGTCGTCCCGTCCGGGGCCCGGTCGTCGGTCATCGTCACGATCCCATCCTCCCCGACCCGGCCGGCACCAATCGGCTGTGGCTCAGCCGGTCCGCTCCTGACGGGCCATCGCGATCCCCGCGACGAGCAGCCACGGCGCCCCGGCGAAGGCCGCCATGTACTGCAGCGGCACCACCTGGGTGACGGCCACGAGCACCGTCACCACCGCCGAGAACCATCCGAGCCACCGGGGGAAGGCGCCGTGGCGCAGCGCGGCCACCGCCACCGAGCCGGTGGTCAGACCGATCCCGGCCCACACCCACGCCATGGTGTTGAAGATGGCGAGGTTGGCGGCGATGGTGTCGGCGTCGCTCTCCCCGGCGTCCTGGAGGAGTTGCCAGAACAGCTCGGTGGAGATGCCCCCGCCCACGAGGAGCATGAGGGCGACCGACCCGAGCCCGGCTGCGGCCAGCGTGGGGAGCAGGCTCTGGACCGGGGCCTGGGCGGCCAGGCGGCGGCGGAGGCCGGCGGCGAACACCGCCGTGCCGAGCGCTGCCACCGAGCAGCACACCTGGAACAACCACACGATCGCCTCCTTGTCGATCACGTGGGCCAGCACCTCCTCGTTGCTGGCGAGGGCGTCCTCGGTGGGAGAGAGGGCACCGCTGGTCATGAAGGCCACGAAGGCGACGAGCCCGGCGGCGGCTCCCGCCCACGCCCACCCTGATCGGGTGGACGTGGACGAGGTGGTGGTCGGGATGGTGGTCATCGGGCGTCGAACTCGGCGACCATGCCGGACGTGAAGTGCGGGGGACCGTCCTCGCCGCCCCCCACGGGGATGAAGCAGACGGCGATGTACGAGCCCGGCTCGAGGTCGACCATCGACACCGCCGTCGACCCGGGAGCGTCGGCGAACACCACGCCCGACATGGCGAGCTTGGCCATGCCCTCCTCCTCCGGGAGGGCGAGGAGCTCCTCGGCCGACTCGGTCACGTCGTCGCCCTTGCGGAACAGCACGAGCTCGTGGGCCTCGTCGTGCTCGGTGCGGTTGGTGAAGCGGATGCCGACCCGGCCGGCCGACACCTCGGTGGGCAGCCCCTCGAAGCCGAAGTCCACACCGTCGACGACGAGCTCATCGGTGAGGTCGCAGCCATCGAAGTACGCGTCGGCGACGGTGGACGACGCCCGCAGGTAGCCGGCCTCGCCGAACACCGCGGGGTCGCCGTCCTCGCCCATCATGGCGGTGAAGGCATCGGCGACCGTGCCGGCCTCGCTCGACAGGCCGGTGGGGGCGGAGGCGACGAAGGCCTCGATGGCCGTGCCGGCGGTGGAGGGGTCACCCGCGAACACGCCGCCGAGGTCGACGTAGTCGTCGCAGGCCTCGGGGGTGACCGTCACGGAGCCCGTCGGGGTGTCGGTGGCGGCGTCGTCGCTGTCGTCGCCGCAGGCGGCGGCGGTGCCGAGCACGGCGAGGGAGAGGGCCACACCGGCAGCGAGGCGGCGGGAGCGGGGGGAGGTCATGGGTCCGTCCTTTGTGAGGGGTGTCGTCGTTGACCACCCGACCGTGCGGTGGGACCCGTCCCGGGTGCATGGGCCCGATGTCCCGAGCAGTCGGGCACTTGGGGAAAACGAGAACGCGTTCTAGTCTGGGGCGATGGCCGCATCGGGGTTCCAGCTGCTCATCGGAGGCGACAGGGTGGACGGCGACGGCGGCGCCTACGACGTCGTGAACCCGGCCACCGAGGGCATCGTGGGTCAGGCGCCGGAGGCCTCCGTGTCCCAGGTGGAGGACGCCGCCGCGGCAGCCGCCGACGCCTTCCCGGCGTGGAGCCGCACCAAGCCGGAGGAGCGGGCCGCGCTGTTGAACCGGGCCGCCGACCTCCTCCGGGAGCGGATGGACGAGCTCATCCCGCTCGTGCAGGCCGAGACCGGCGCCACCCTCCGGGTCACCCAGACCATGCAGGTGCCCACCTGCGTGGAGCGCTTCCGCCGTTACGCCAAGGGAGCCCTCGAGCCGAACACGGTGCCGTTCCCGCCGGCCGAGATGCCGAGCACGGCGCTGGCGCCCGGTGGGCTGATCGGCGCGATGGCCATCCGGCAACCGGTCGGGGTGGTGGCCTGCATCACGCCCTACAACTTCCCGATCGTGAACATGGCCGGCAAGATCGGTCCGGCGTTGGCGATGGGCAACACGGTGGTCGTGAAGCCGGCGCCCCAGGACCCGTTGGCCGTCACCGTGTTCGGCGAGGTGCTGCACGACGCCGGGTTCCCGGCCGGGGTGGTCAACGTGGTCACCGGCTCGGCTCCCGAGACGGGGCAGGCCCTCGTGGCCTCGAAGCACGTCGACATGGTGAGCTTCACCGGGTCGACACCGGTCGGCCAGGCCATCGGCGAGGTGGCCGGTCGCGACATGAAGCGGCTGCTCCTCGAGCTCGGCGGCAAGGGCGCTGGCATCGTGTTCGACGACGCCGACCTGAAGAACGCCATCGGCACCATCGCCAGCGTGTGGGCCTTCCACAGCGGCCAGATCTGCACCGCGCCGACGCGGGTGATCGTGCAGCGCGGCGTGTACGACCAGGTCGTCGCCGGCCTCCAGGCGGCCGCCGGCCGGCTGAAGGTGGGCGACCCGCTCGAGCCGGACACCGTGGTCGGTCCGCTCATCACCGCCCTGCAGCGCGACCGCGTTGAATCCCTGGTGCAGCGGGGCGTGGAGCAGGGCGGCGAGGTGGTGGCCGGCGGCACCCGTCCCGACCTCGCCACCGGCTTCTACGTGGCGCCCACGCTGATCGCCGGCTGCAAGCCGGACAACGCCGCCGTGCTGCAGGAGTTCTTCGGGCCCGTCGTGGTGGTCGTCCCGTTCGACGACGAGGACGAGGCCGTGGCCATCGCCAACGGCACCGAGTTCGGCCTCTACGACTACGTGTTCAGCGCCGACACCACCCGGTGCCTGCGGGTGGCCAAGCAGCTCCGCACCGGCAACGTGGGGCTCAACACCGCGCAGCGCAACCACGAGGCCCCCTTCGGCGGGTTCAAGCAGTCGGGCGTCGGCCGGGACGGCGGCAGCTGGGGCCTCCACGCCTACAGCGAGCTGCAGAGCATCATCTGGCCCAGCTGACCGGCGGCGCCGTGGCGCGGGGGTGAACGAGGGAGCAAGCTGTCAGCCGTGGGGGCGGGCCTCGGGCGGCTGCGGAGCGAAGCGAAGCGGTGGTGGGACGCGCCCGCCGCCCTCGAGGTGCTGGTGGGGCCCG
>JALYWQ010000047.1 GCA_030852625.1 Actinomycetota bacterium | reverse complement strand
ACCCCGAACGCCACGGAGTCGGCGCCCATCGTGAGGCCGCCGATTGCGGTGATGTCGGCGGGCAGCACGCTGAGGGCGGCCTCGGCCACGAGCAACATCCCGTCGGGCCGGCAGGTGGTCTGCTTGGCGTCGATGAACCAGCTGCTGCGCTTGCCCGACTTCAGGACGAAGTCGCCGGTGCGCACGCTGTGCTCCAGGAGGTGGGCGACGAGCTCGGGATGTTGGGCCACGCTCAACGCTCCCCTCGTGCGGCGGCGAGGCGGCCGGCGCGGTGGGCGGCCCGCTCGGTGGCGTCGGCGGTGGCCAGCTGGCCCACGAGCTCCACCAGCCACTCGATGTCGAACGGCTTGGCCACCACGTCGACGGCCCCTGCCTCGAGCACCTCGACGAGGTGGCGCTGGTCGTGGGAGGCCAGCGCCGTGATCGCCACCACGCCGGGCCCGTCCTCCCGGCTGCCCATCGAGCGCAGCACCTCCCAGCCGTCGACCACCGGCATCATGAGGTCGAGGAGCACGAGGTCGGGCGGGTCGGTATCGAGGCAGGCGATGGCCGCGCCGCCGTGCTCGGCCTCGGTGATGTCGTGGCCCTCGGCGCCGAGCGCCAGCCGGAGGAGGAGGCGGATGTCGGCGTCGTCGTCGACGATGAGGAACCGGCTCACTCGAAGCGGACCTGACCGGTGCCGTTGGTGATGGCGCCGATCTCGACCGCGCGGTGACCCTCCGTACGGAGGACGTCCATCGTGCGGTGGGCATCGGACGCCGGCACCACCACGACCATGCCGATGCCCATGTTGAAGACCTTGAGCATCTCGGCGTTGCTCACCTCGCCCAGCTTCTGGATCTCGGTGAAGATCCGGGGCGGCTCCCACGACCGCCGTTGCACGACTGCATCGGCGCCCTCGGGCAGCACGCGCACCAGGTTGCCGGGGAGCCCGCCACCCGTGATGTGGGCGATGGCCTTGGCGTCGACGACGCGCAGCAGCGCTGCGATGGCGGGGGCGTAGACCACCGACGGCAGGAGGAGCTCGTCGGCCAGGCTGTGGTGGGCACCCGACCAGGCCGGGTCGCTCAGCTTCCGGCCGGCCGACTCGAGCAGGACCTTCCGGGCCAGCGAGTAGCCGTTGGAGCGGAGGCCCGGCGACGGCAGGCCGATGAGGACGTCGCCCTCCCGCACGTTGCTGCCGGTGATCAGCCGATCGCGCTCGGCCACGCCGACCGCGAAGCCGACGAGGTCGAACTCACCGGGCTCCATGGCGCCGGGGTGCTCCGCCATCTCGCCGCCGACGAGGGCGCAGCCGGCCTGGCGACAGCCGTGGGCCACGCCTTCCACCAGCTGCTCGATGTGATCGGGGTCGAGCTTGCCGACCGCGATGTAGTCGAGGAAGAACAGCGGCTCGGCGCCCTGGCAGACGATGTCGTCGACGCACATGGCCACGAGGTCGACCCCGATGGTGTCGAACCGGCCCGTGGCCTGGGCGATGAGCGCCTTGGTGCCCACACCGTCGGTGGACGACACGAGCACGGGATGCGTGTACCGGTGCTGGGCGAAGGAGAAGAGGCCGCCGAAGCCGCCGATGTCGCCGATGACCTCGGGCCGGAACGTGGACCGGACCTTCGACTTGATGCGTTCGACGGCTTCCTCGCCGGCGCCGATGCTGACCCCGGCGTCTTCGTAGCTCGTGCCCATCGGTCCTTCAGTCGATCACGGTCTGGACAGGGGTCCCCACGAGCGGCGCCGCCGGTTCCGGCGCTTCGAGGACGTGCTTGCGCAAGGTGACCGGCACGCTCACGGGGTAGTTGCCGGTGAAGCAGGCGTCGCAGAAGCCCGCGCCGACGGCGCCGGTGGCCTCCACGAGCCGGTCGAGGCTGAGGTAGGCGAGCGAGTCGACGTTGAGGTACGCCCGGATCTCCTCGACCGTGAGCGATGCCGCCAGCAGCTCGGTGCGGTCGCCGGTGTCGATGCCGTAGAAGCACGACCACTTCACGGGCGGGGCCGTGATCCGGAGGTGGACCTCCCGGGCACCGGCCTCGCGGAGCATCCGGGTGAGCTGCCGTTGGGTGGTGCCGCGCACGATGGTGTCGTCGACGACCACGAGCCGCTTGCCCGCCACGTTCTCCTTCAGCGGGTTGAGCTTCATGTGGACGGCACGAGCCCGCAGCTCCTGATCGGGAGCGATGAAGGTCCGGCCGATGTAGCGGTTCTTCACCAGCCCCTGCCCGAACGGGATGCCGCTGGCCCGGGCGAAGCCCTCGGCGGCGGGGACGCCCGACTCGGGGACGCCCATGACCATGTCGGCCTCGACGGGGGCCTGCTCGGCGAGCTGCTCGCCCATGTGGATGCGGGCCTGGTGGACGCTGCGGTTGTAGAGCCGGGTGTCGGGCCGGGCGAAGTACACGAACTCGAACAGGCACAGGTGGGGGTCGACCCGGGCGTCGGGGAAGGGCCGGATCGAGCGGGGCCCGGTGGCGTCGATCACCACCATCTCGCCCGGCTCGAGCTCCCGCACGAAGTGGGCGCCGACGATGTCGAGCGCCGGGCTCTCCGAGGCCAGCACCCAACCGTGCTCGAGCTTGCCCAGGCAGAGGGGCCGGAACCCGTTGGGATCTCGGACGCCGACGATGCGGCTCTCGTCCATCACCACGAAGGAGAAGGCCCCTTCGAGCCGGGGCAGCACCTCGACGAGGGCTCGCTCGAGGTCTCGCTCGTCGGTGCGGTCCTCGGGGTGCCGGGACAGCTCGGCGTCGAGCAGCTCGGCGACGAGGTCGGTGTCGCTGCTGACGGTGCCAGGCAGCATCCCGGCTTCCGCGGCCAGGGCCTCGGTGTTGGTGAGGTTCCCGTTGTGGCCGAGGGCGAACTGCTGCTCGCCGCTCCCGCGGTACACCGGCTGGGCGTTGCGCCACGTGGACGAACCGGTGGTGGAGTAGCGGCAGTGGCCGATGGCGAGGTGGCCGTGGAGGCCGGCCAGGCTCCGGTCGTCGAACACCGACGTCACCAGGCCCTGGTCCTTCACGACCGTGACGGCGGTGCCGTCGCTCACGGCCATGCCCGCCGATTCCTGGCCCCGGTGCTGCAGGGCGAAGAGACCCAGGAAGGTCAGGTGGGCGACCGGCTGCCCCGGCGCGTAGATGCCGAAGACACCGCAGGCTTCCTTCGGCTTGTCGTCGAGCATCGCCTCGGCGGACACGTCACCCAGTCTGCCAGGGCCGGGACCCCGTTCCGTTGCTCACCGGGCGCGAAGCGACAGGGAAGCTGGGAGACGGGCCGGATCGACGATCAGGCGTCGAGGGTGATCCGCGGGCGCTCGGCCTCGCGGGAGGCAGCCTCGGCCCGAGCCCGTGCGATGTGCGAGGCCCGGAGGAACGCACGGCCGAGCACGAAGCAGAACGCCGCGACGACGAGGAAGAGGCCGACGTAGATGCCCGTGCGGGCCAGGGCCCCCGTGCGGCCGGCGTCCTTGGCCAGGACGTTGAAGATGCCGTCCGGGTTGCAGAAGCAGGTGAAGTTGGCGCCTACGGCGGTGACCGAGTGGGCACCGACGGAGACGTCCGGGACCCGGAAGCTGATGGTGACCGAGGTGACCGGAGCGGCCTGGCCGAACCGGACCGCGCTGCCCGTGGCCTGGGCGGTGACGCCGAAGTCGATGCTGGCGGCACCCCGATCCGAGGTGTCCGTGGTGGCGAGAGCCGTGCTCGTGGGAGCGGTGCCGATGCCGACCTGCTCGCCGTCGAACAGGATCCGGACGACGGCCCCGGGCTCGACCGGGAACACGGTGGCCTCGACCACGGCGCCGGGCTTGCCCTCGTCGATGCTCAGCGAGCAGCCGGTGTCGGCCGAGCCGCCGGGGACGTCAGGAACGTCGGCGGTGGTCGTGGTGGTGGAGCCGTAGGTGGTGTCCTGCGCCGCAGCGAGCGGAGCAGCGGTGAACAGGAAGAGCGCGCCGGCCGCGGAGGCCAGCGCAGCACGTGCACCTGTACGAGCGAGGTTCATGAGTGAGTTCGTCCCGTTTCGACGACGGTGTGTCCAGGCCCGATACCGGGACGAGCGGAGCATACCGTAGGGGGCACCCCCGAACGAAGCCTCCCCGCGCGCCTTCTGTCATCGGACCGCGCGAAAGCTAGCAAGCGGACCACCCCAGGGGTTCACTCCGAGTCACCGGGCCGCCACTGAACGGGCTCGGCCTCGGCCGGGACGACGAGGCTCTCCTCGAGCGGAATGGTCTGGGCGAGGAACCCTCGCCCGGTCTCGATGCCCAGCCGCCAGATCGTGGGGCGCACCCGGGGCGCGGGCACGAGGATCAGCTCGTAGGGCTCGTCCTTGCGGGGGGCCAGCTCGAGCTCGATGATCGCCTCGTGCCGCTGACCGGCGGGGAGGTCGATCGTGTAGCTGACCAGCGGGCGACCGTCCTCGCTCACCGAGATGGCCGGGTAGCGGGTGGGATCGCCCGTGACCGGCCCGACGTTGGTCCCCGCCGGGAGGTAGAGCGACACGACGGCCCGGTAGAGGCCGGCCTGCTGGGACCGGTCGAACGGGCCGTAGATGTACGACGGTTGGGTGGTCCCCGGGGTCGCCGAGTTGCGGACCACGACCTTGGCCTGGATTCGGCTCGGCGTGCGAGGGCTCCGGTCGCCGGTGAGCTCCACGGCCGTGTCGACGAAGTAGTCGAGCTTGTTGGCCGAGACGTTCTGCACCGACAGGTGGAAGCTGTCAGGCCCCTGCGGGTCGGGCAGCGTGCCCCGGGCACCCAACTGGTCGAGCCAGACCTCGGCCGCGGGTGTGGTGGCGTGCATCATGAGGTGGCGCCCCCGCACGGCCTCGGTGAGGGCGGCGCCGAGGGGCCGGAGGCTCGGGAAGTCCCCGTTGACCAGCTTGGTGAACGCCCCCCGGGCCACCTCTTCGAGCACGTCGGACCGCGACTGGATGCCGGGGTACTTCACGTAGGCGTCGTGCAGGACGAGGTCGACGACGTTGTCGGCGTTCACCTCGCCGATCTCGTCGACCTCGATCGGGCCGACCCCCTCGAGGAGGGCGGCCAGCCCCTGCGGATCGATCTGGATCACGCCGTCGAGCTGGGCCTGGGCCGCCGTGGTCCCCATCTGCAGCAACACCGGGGCGACGACGGAGAAGTCGGCGGCCAGGTTGGCGTTGCGCCAGAGCCGGAGCGGTTCGAACCCGTCCCATCGGGCGAGGTAGTCGTCGGGCACCGTACGCACCGACTCCCGGGTGATGGGATCGTCGAGGAACAGGTCGTCGATCCGGCCGAAGGCGGGAAGCGTGAACTTGCCGTCGACGCCGAGGAGGCCGCCATAGCTGAGCACCATGCCGCCGCTGCCGCGCATCTCGCTCGTGTTGGCCACCGCGATCAGGTAGCCACGGTCCCCGAGGCCGCCCGCCATCTCGTAGAGCAGGGAGAGGCCCGCCGAGAGGTTGTCGAGCTGGGCCCGCCGGTCGACCACCTCGCCGACGATCCGGTCGTGCAGGTCCTGCACCGGGCCGACGAGCAGCCCGGGGTCGTCGTCGAGGTCGCTCGCCACGGGGAGGCTCGTGCGGAGGAGCTCGATCTCGCTCAGCACCGCGGCCACGGGCTCGAGCGGCACCTGACCCTGGGCCAGCGAGACGTCCAGCGTCCCGTTGGCCCCGATGAGCGGCCCGGCGGCATCGAGGATGCGCACCCCGCCGCTGGCCAGCTGGGCCGCCAGGGTGACGGACTGCCGCAGGTCGACGAGGTTGTCGCCGGCGATCGGGAGGGCCCGGACGACGTCGAGCTCCAAGCGGCCCTTGCTGAGCGACCGCTGCGCATCGATCAGGCGGCCGGAGGCCTCGGCGAGCGCCGATCGGGCATCGCTGACCCGCCCTTCACTGATCGACTCCTCTGCCGACTCGAGCAGCGACCGCGCCGCCCGGAGGTCTTGCGCGGCACCGACGAGGCGGTACCCGGCCAGGAGGGCGAACACCGCCGCGACGGCGGCCGCGGCCCCGAGAGCAATGAGCGCTCGCCGGATGTTCCGGCGTCGGCGGGCCTGGCGCCAGGAGGCGCGAGCCACCAGGTCGCTAGCGGCGCCGCGAGCGGCGATCGGCCTCGTCGCGCATCTCGCCGACGACCCGCTGGGCGATGGCCTCGATGAGCTGCTCCATCTGGTCGTCCTCGAGGCCGGACGAGCGGACCCCCATGCGCTTCCGGATCGTGGTGAGCTCCGTGCGGAGGGCGGCCACCTCCTCGATGACCGGGGCCAGGGCGGCGCCGCCGGCGGGCACGGCCTGCTGCCGGGCCGCCTCCTCGGAGAGCCGGGTCACCACGGCCTGCAGCTCCGTGAGGAGCTCGGTGGGCCCCTGGCCGGGGCCGCTGCCGTCGCTGGTCTCGAAGAGGAACGACAGGTCGCTGCGCACCGCGGCGATGTCGGCCGACACCTGCTCGAGCTCGGGCCATTCGAGCACGGCTCGGCGCAGGCCGGCCACGTCGCCCCGCAGCTCGTCGACCGTGGCCCGCAGCTGGCGCATCTGGACCCGGTCGCCCACGTCCTCAACGGCCTGGCGGAGGCTCCCGAGTTCCGAGCGAACGGCGGCCAGGTCGGCGTCGACGTCCTGCCGGAGGGAGCGGAGGCGTTCGAGCAACCGGTCGGCGAGGCGATCGAAGGCCTCCACGAACACCCGGCCCATGCGGTTGCCCTCGCCACCCGGACGGATCAGCTCGGTGCTGTAGGCGATGGCCGACGTGGAGCGGCTGAGGGGCACGGCGTCCTCGGGCGGCGGCGGCACGTCCTCGAGATCGTCGTCGAAGCGGTCCTCGGGGGACGGCGGCGCTGAGCTCTGACGGGCCTGCGGCCAGGCGAGACGGACCGCGAACTCCTCGTCGCGTGCCGTGGTTGCCCGCTGGTCCCCGCCGGGCCTCGGGTCGTCCGTCTGCATCTTTCCTGCCTCACTTCGTGGGTTCCGAGGGCTCGCGAGCACGGTAGTGCCCAGGCGCGCCGCGGCCTGGGCCCCTGGTGCCCACTAGGCTACGGCCCGCTGCGGGACCGAACGCGTCGCGCCGAACCACCCGTGGAACTTCGCCAGTACCTGAGCGTCCTTCGTAGCCGTCTGTGGCTGATCGTGGTGACCACGGTCCTTTGCGCGGCCGCCGGGTTCTTCGTGTCGAGCTCCGACCCCAGCTACCGGGCCCAGGCCACCCTCTACGTGGGGTCCGACGACGGCAAGGCCGGCGAGGTCACCACGGACCAGTTGCAGGCCATCGACCGGTTCGTGCTCACCTACTCGAAGATGATCGACACCGAGACCATCGCCGAGCAGGCCATCGCCCGCCTCGACATCGACGAGGACCCCGAGGACGTCGTGGCCGCCACCACCGTGCGGGCCGAGCCCTTCACCCAGCTCCTCTACATCGACGTCACCGACCCCGACCCGGCGAGGGCCCAGGACCTGGCCAACGCCCTCGCCGAGGAGTTCGTGGACGCCGTCCAGGACTTCGAGCCCGGGATCGTCGCCGGCGACGAGGGGGCCGTGCCGCGGCTCCCGGCCTACGTGTTCGAGAAGGCCCGGCTCCCCACCACCGCGCAGGCCTCCACCCAGGTGCAGACCGTGGTCCTCGCCATCATGCTGGGGTTCATCGCCTCGTGTGCGATCGCCTTCCTCCTCGACTACCTCGACGTCTCCCTCCGTTCGGCGGCCGACGTGGAGCGCCGGCTCGAGCTCCCCGTCCTCGGCGTGATCCCCGCCTTCGGCGAGCAGGGCCTCTTCGGGCGGCCCAACGAACGCCCCGGCCGGGGCGGGGGCTGACGTGGCCCGCCAGAAGGGCCGCGGGGGCGATGGCGTCTCCCGTCGGGCCACGCGTGACGAAGCCTTCCGCGTCCTGCGGTCGAACCTCCTCGTCGCCATCGACGAGCTCTCGAACCCGATCGTGGTGGTCACGAGCGCCCAGGCCGGCGAGGGCAAGACCTCCACGAGCGTGATGCTCGCCCGGTCCCTGGCCCTGGCCGGACCCCGCGTGGTGCTCGTCGACCTCGACCTCCGGCGGCCGGATGCCCACCGCCTGCTCGGCGCCGACAACGTCCCCGGCGTCACCGACGTGCTGCTCGACCAACGGGGCATCGACGAGTGCCTGCAGTTCCTGCCGCCGCCGAAGGGCGCGCCGGCAGCCAGCGGGCTCTACTTCCTGCCCGCCGGCAGTGGCGTGGCCAACCCGGCCGAGATCCTCGGCACGCCGCGCACCGGCCGGCTGCTCGACGCTCTGGCCAAGGAGGCCGACATCGTCATCCTCGACTCGCCGCCGGTGCTGCCGGTCGCCGACACCCTGGTGATCGGTCGCCTGGCCGCCGGCGCCGTGCTGGTGGTCGAGTCCCGCCGCACGTCGGTGCAGCTCGTGAACCGAGCCAAGAGCGCGCTCATCCGGAACCAGACGAGGATCCTCGGCGTCGTGCTCAACCAGCTGCGGGCCCAGGACGACGACGCCGGCTTCGAGTACGGATACCGACCCGACCACGGGTACTCGTGACCGAGCGGAGCCCCCGATGACGAGCCGCGCCTGGGCCCCCGACCCTGCCTTCTGGCGCCACCGGTCCGTGGCTGTCACTGGGGCCAGCGGGTTCCTCGGCTCGCACGTCACCGCCCACCTCGTGGAGCTCGGCGCCTCCGTGGTGGTGCTGTCGCGCGACGACGTCCCGCCGTCGCCGATCTCCAGCGCGTGGGCCGACAAGGTCGCCGTGGTGCGGGGCTCGGTGGAGGACCAGGCGGTGTGCGAGCGGATGCTGGGCGACTACGAGGTGCGCACGGTCCTGCACCTGGCCGCCCAGAGCCAGGTCGGCGTGGCCAACGCCAACCCCGTCGGAACCTTCGAGGCCAACGTCGCCGGCACCTGGGCCCTCCTCGAGGCCGTGCGGCGCACGCCCACCGTCACCGCCGTCGTCACCGCGAGCAGCGACAAGGCCTACGGCACCCAGCCGGTCCTGCCGTACCACGAGGACATGCCGCTGCTGGCCGTGAACCCGTACGACGTGTCGAAGGCCTGCGGCGATCTCCTGTCGACCAGCTACCACCGCACCTACGGCGTGCCGGTGTGCGTCACGCGCTGCGGCAACTTCTTCGGACCAGGCGACCGCAACTGGCAGCGCCTCGTCCCCGGCACGATCCGGTCGCTCCTCCACGGCGAGCGGCCGGTGCTCCGCAGCGACGGCACGATGGTGCGGGACTACCTCTACGTGGTCGACGGCGCGCTGGCCTACCTCCGCCTGGTCGAGTGCATGGCCGAGGACCCCACCGTGATCGGCGAAGCCTTCAACTTCTCGACCGAGCTACCGGTGAGCGTGCTCGAGCTCCTCGCCGCCCTGCAGAAGGCCGCCGGCACCGACCTCGAGCCCGACATCCAGGCCACCGCCACCCACGAGATCGACCGGCAGTACCTCTCGGCGGCCAAGGCCCGCGAGCGGCTGGGCTGGGCGCCCACCGTCGCTATGGACGACGCCCTCGCCGCCACCGTGGCCTGGTACCGCGAGCACCTGCACTCGCTGGACTAGGGCGCCCCCGAGCGGCCAGCTCGGCGGCGACGAAGTCGGCGAGGTAGGCGTCGAGCTCCTCGGCGCCGTCGATCATGCGCTCCCGAGCCGTGAAGGTGCCCTCCCAGAAGAGGGACGTGATCCGCTCGGCCGGATCCAGGGTCTCCCAGAAGCCGGCCGGGAAGTGGTCGCTGCTCCGGCCGTGCATCACGTGGTGCTTCAACACGAACTCCACGCCGCCGTCGACCGGCTCCACCATCCAGAGGTGGTGGCCCCACCCGACCCACGGGCCCTGGATGCCGTAGGACTGCTCCTCGAGGCGGGACGGGGTCTCGAGGTACCCGGCCTTGGCCACCCGAGCCAGCTCGTGGGACACCCAGACGGGGTCCCGGACGTCCTCGAGGGTGTGGGAGCAGATGGCGAAGTCGAACTGGTCGTCCTCGAACGGCCACGGCTCGCGATCGCAGATGTCCCGCTGGACCCAGGTGCTGGCGTCGAAGCGCTCGGGGCCGTCGCCATCGAACCCGTAGAGGCCGCGGGTCTCGTACGGCATCCGGTCGAGCACCCAGTCGGCCCGCCGGAACGGCTTGCCCCAGGCGCCGACGTCGAGGACCGAACCCTCGGTGCCCACCCGCTCGAGGATCAGCGGGAGGTGGGCCTCGAACATGGCCGGTCAGCGTACCCCCGCCCACCGACGGCCTTGTCCTAGGGTCACCGCTCATGCACGGCCTGGGGCTCGTCATCGGGATGCTCGTGCTCATCACGCAGTCGGTGGTCGCCCTCTGGATCGGGTGGCGGCTGGCCTGCCGGTGGTGGGCCGAGGACCTCCTCGCCACCATCTGCGCCACCCTCGTCCTCAGCACGTCGTTCGTGGTCCTGCTGCTCGAGCTCCTCGGCACGCTCGGGCTGCTCAACCGCGTCGCGCCGCTCGTGGCCACCCTGCTGGCGGGGGCCGCTGTGGCTCGGTTGGTGCCCCGATCCGTCCCGCCGGAGCTCTCCCGCTTCGAGTGGCGGTGGCCTCGCGCGACCTCGGACCGCGGCTTGGCCGCCGGCGTGGCCGCCACCCTCGTCGTGCTGCTCGGCACCGTCGCCGTGAGCGTCGAACGCTGGCGACCGAGCTTCGACTCCTTCGCCAGCCACCTGCCCGTCGCGGTGCAGTTCGTGCAGCAGCACGAGACCTGGTTCTTCCCGTACGCCTCCCCGGTGCTCTTCAGCGCCCACTACCCCGCGAACGCCGAGCTGCTGGCGGCGTGGGTGCTGGCGCCGCTGTGGCGCGACGTCTACGTCCAGCTCGCCGTCCTGCCCGGCGTGGCCCTGCTGATCGCCGCCACGGCCATGCTGGCCCGCACCCTCGGGGCCCGCACGTGGTCGGCCGTCGGGGTGGCGCTGCTGCTCCCGGCGATGCCCCGGTCGCTCGTGGAGCACATCGGCACCAACATGCAGGACCTGTTGAAGGTCGGTGCCGTGGTGGCGGTCTTCGCCTTCGCGGCCCGCCGTTGGACGGTGCGGGGCGACGCCCGCCCCGATCTCGTGCTCGGCGGTCTGGCCGCCGGGCTGGCCATGGGCTCGCGCTACGGGGCGCTGCTCACCGTCGCTCCCGCCCTCGTGCTCCTCGTGCTGCCCACCCTCCTACCGGGGGGTGACCGGCGCTTCGACATCCGGGGGGCGGCCCGCCACAGCGCCATCGTGCTCGGGGCCATGCTCGCGGTGGGGGGCTACTTCTACGTCCGCAACCAGGCCTTCGGGGGCAGCCCCATCTACCCCGAGTCGGTGCCGTGGAAGGAGATCGAGGCCACCGAACGCCTCAACTTCCCGCTGATCAGCTCCTACCTGGAGCTGGGTTGGGAGCCGGC
>JALYWQ010000028.1 GCA_030852625.1 Actinomycetota bacterium | reverse complement strand
CCACGGAAGAGCTCCCGAGCCTGCACCGCAGCGCCCTCCGCGAGCCGCCACTCGGCCCAGGCCACCTGGGCCCGCGCCGCCACGAGCGGGGGCGCCGAGATCGTCGACGCGAGCTTGTAGAGCTGCTCGGCCTCCTCGGTGTCGCCACCCATCGCCGCGATGCCGGCGCGCCCGGCGGCCGCCACGACGGCGGGTCCGCCCCCCACCGACGCATCGACCCGCTCCTCGAGCCACTCGACGACCCGCTCGGCCTCGTCGAGGGAGCCCGCCGCGAGGTGGGCGGCGATGGCCCACTCCGACCACGGGCACACGACCGGTCCGCCCAGCCCGGCGTCGGCCACGAACCGGGCCACCCCGACGTAGGCCGCCGACGATCGCTCGGCGTCGCCTCGGAGCAGCAACGTGGCGGCCCGCAGGTGGGCCAGCCACATCCGGGACGCCCACTGGTGCTGCACGGTGGGCACGTTGGCCAGGCAGTGGTCGAGGGCTGCGCCATCGCCCTGCTCGAGCGCCGCCGACGCCAGGCTGATGTCGATCGCCTCCCGCATGATGGGCGTGAAGGTCGACCGGCGCAGCTGCTCGAGGCGGTCGACGGCCAGATCGGGGCGCCCGCGGCGGATGAGGCTGTCGGCCAGCGAGATGTCGAAGGTGGCGACGGCGTGCGACCGGCCCTCTCGGACGGCGGCGTCGAGGGCGGCGCGGAGCATCACGTCGTCCTCCTCGAAGCGGTCGGCGTAGCGCAGTGCCGACGATGCGCAGAGGATCGGGTCGAAGGGGCTGGACAGCGCCGGCACCGCCCCGTCGACGTGTCGCACGAGCTGGTTGACACCGGCGCCCCGGTCACCCTCCCACCACAGCCGCAGGTAGCGCTCCATGACCTCGACGAGCGGATGATCGGGGAGGCGTCCCTCCACGGCGTAGCTGTCCACGGCGGCCCGGGCGGCCCCGGGCCCCGCGGTCTGCCACACCGCGTGCACGTGCTCCACCAGGACCTCGACCGCGAGGTCCGGCCGCACCGACTGGCACAGGTCCCACGCCGCCACGCTCACCTGCTCCGACGCAGCGAGGTCGCCCGAGAAGGCCAGCGCCTGGGCCCGCCGGCGGAGGAGGCCGACCCGCTCGGTGACCGTGAGCCCGTCACGCTGGAGGGCCCGGTCGTAGCTGCGGGCAGCGCCGGTCGGGTCGCCCGACGCCATGAGGGCATCACCGTCGAGCTGCAGGATGTCGAGCGGGGCATCGGGCCCGGCCAGGCGCACCGCGGCCCCAGCCAGGCGCGAGGCGGCCAGCACGGCGCCGTTGGTGAAGGCGTCCATCGCCGCTTGGCCGACCACGTCGACGGCCGACGCATCACCGACCAGGTCGGCCGCCACCGCGTGGCGGGCCGCCTCCGCGGTGTGCCCGAGCGACCGCTCCTGGAGGAAGGCCCGACGGTGGAGCTCCGCCCCGCGGGCCGGAGACAGCGACGCGCGGAGGTCCGTGGCCAGATCCCCCTCGAAGCTCGCCCGGCCCCGGCCCGTGGAGCGGAGGAGCCCCTGCGCGAACATGCGGTCGAGGGCGTCGTTGGTCGCGCTGACCTCGACGTCGGCGACGGCGGCGACGAGCCCCAACCGGAACTCGTCGCCGAGGACAGCGGCGGCCTCGGCCACGGCGTGGCATCCCGGCGGCACGGCATCCGGCACCGGGCGAGGCCGGACCGGGCCCACCACGCTCGTGGGCCCCTCGGCGCGGATCCGCTCGAGGAGCAGCTCGACGAAGGCCGGGTTGCCCCGAGCGAGGTCCCACACGTCGTCGCCGATCTCGGCGGCCACCGCCGGACCCAGCTGGTCGGCCACGAGGGCCTTCGTGGCCCCCTCGCTGAGTGGCGCCAGTTCGTGGATGGCGAGGTTGGTGCTCGACGCCAAGCGCTCGACCCACCGCTCCACCTTCGGCCCGCGGGTCCCCGAGACGAGCAGCGCCATCCGGAGGTCGGCCGACTGCCCCACCACGTTGACCAGCACCTCGAGGGAGTCGGGATCGCACCGGTGGGCATCCTCCACGCAGAGGAGCACGGGGCGGACGACGGTGGCCATCCGCAGTCGGGCGGCCAGGTCGAGCCGGACGCCGGCCCAGCCGTCATCGCTCGTCCACCCCTGTTGCGGCACCGGGCCCACCTGCGCGGCCAGTCGTTGCGAGGTGGCGTGCGGACGGTCTTCGTCGGAAGGCACGCAACGGACCAACGCCACCGTCATCGTCTGACGGGCGCGCCGGAGCACTTGGTCGACGACCGCGGAGGTACCGACACCCGCCGCACCCAGCACCACCAGGACCGACGGTCCGTCCGATCCCCGACGCACGAGCGCATCGCCCGCCGCCAGGACGGCGTCTCGTTCCAAGAGCACGGTCCGCAATCCTCACTCGCGCCCGCTCGATGGTTGCCCGTGGGGATCGTAGCCCCCGGGCTCGCACGACTGGGTCAGCTGTGGTGCTCCACAGATCCGACCAGCTCGAGCACCGGTGACGACTTGGTGGCCTGCTCGAGGGGCTCGCCGCAGGGCGGTACCGGAGCCGAACCGACGACCCGCGTACGGCCAACGAAGCGGCCCTGCCGGCCGTCGGGGGCTTCGTACGCGAGCTCGACGATGGTGTCCTCGCCCGCCGCGATCGTGGTCGCCGAACGGCGGTGCTCGAGCCACCCCCAGCCGATGGTCCGGAACGCCTCCCGCTCCACCACCTGCTCGGCCGTCGACCGCATCAGGCAGCTGCCGCGGTAGTGCGCCAACAGCTCGTCGAGCACACCCCGGCGGTCGGTGAGGGCGCTGGCCTGCGCGACGTCGAGCCAGGCCCACATCGTCCCCGTGGGGAGCGAGAGCGCGGTCGGGGCGAAGCGGTGCCCGCCGGTGTGGCTGGTGCGACCGAGCGCGAGCTCGTCGGGAAGCGACCCGGCCCGCTCGACCAGCTCCCGCCACAGCACGGTCCCGCTGCCGCCGCAGCACACGTCGCGCGAGCCGTGGGTGCAGAGGAGGAAGTCGCCCCCGGGCGAGGGGTCGGCGCCGACACCCTGGATCCCCACCTCCTGCAGGAGCACCATGGCGGCGTGGAGCTCCTCGCCGGGCCCCGCAGTGAGCTCCCGACGGAGGAAGCCGGATGCCGGGCCGTGGGGCAGCTCGTAGGCGACCACCCGGCGGACGCCGTCCTCCCGTGGGACCGTGGCCTGCACCCGCCAGCGATGCCCGGCGGCGGCCAGCTCCCGCACGAACGCGTGCAGCTCGTCGAGCCGGGGGTCGTCGCCGATGTCGCCCTGCCAGGGCAGCGGAAGGTCGACCAGGAGGTACGAGGTGCCTGAGGTGGCCGACCCGATCGGGTCGACCCCGAGTTGGCGGAGGGCGGGCGAGCACCGCAGGTGGAGGGCCACGAGGGTCCACTCTACGGACGGTCCTGCGCCCCAGGTTCAAGGGCCCTCGAAGAGTTGACACAACTGTCAGAAACGCCGTACGGTCGCTGTGGAGATCGCTGTCCCAGGAGGACCCTGCCATGCCGTCGCACGCACTCGACTTCGAGGTCTTCGACGCCGACAACCACATGTACGAGACCAAGGAGGCGCTGACCCAGTTCCTCCCGAAGGAGTACAAGCACGTCATCGACTACGTGGAGGTGCGGGGTCGCACCAAGATCGTGGTCAAGGGGACGATCTCCGAGTACATCCCCAACCCCACCTTCGACGTCGTGGCCCGCCCCGGCGCCCAGGAGGAGTACTTCCGCAAGGGCAACCCCGAGGGCAAGAGCTACCGGGAGCTGATCGGCGAGCCGATGCGGGCCCCCGACGCCTTCCGCGAACCCGGCCCGCGCCTCGAGCTGATGGACGAGCTCGGCGTCGACCGGGCCCTGATGTTCCCCACGCTGGCCAGCCTCGTGGAGGAGCGCCTGCGCGACGACATCCCCGCCACCCACGCCGTGATCCACGCCCTCAACGAGTGGATGCACGAGACCTGGACGTTCGACTACGAGAACCGGATCTTCGCCACGCCGGTGATCACGCTCCCCGACGTGGACAAGGCCGTGCAGGAGCTCGAGTGGTGCCTCGAGCGCGGGGCCAAGACGGTGCTCGTGCGCCCGGCCCCGGTGCCGATCCCCGGTGGCCGCTCCACCTCGCCGGGCATGGAGCAGTTCGACCCCTTCTGGGAGGCGGTGCAGGAAGCCGGCATCCCGGTGTGCATGCACGCGTCCGACAGCGGCTACTCCCGCTACGCAGAGGACTGGGAAGGCGGGGGCACCGAGTTCCTGCCGTTCAAGCCCAACCCGTTCCGCTTCGCCACGATGCACCACCGGGCGATCATCGACACCTTCAACGCCCTCATCCTCCACGGTGCCCTGTCCCGCTTCCCCGGCGTTCGCATCGCGGCGGTGGAGAACGGTTCGGGCTTCGTGCGGCCGCTCCTGTCGGGCCTGGCCGAGGTGTACCGGATGATGCCGCAGGAGTGCGCCGAGGACCCGGTCGAGGTGTTCAAGCGCCAGTGCTACGTCCACCCGTTCCACGAGGAGAACATCTCGGAGCTGGTCGACCTGATCGGCGCCGACCACGTGCTGTTCGGCTCCGACTTCCCCCACCCCGAAGGTCTGGCCGACCCCCTCGCCTACCTCGACGACCTCCAGGGCCTCCCGCCCGAGGACGTGAAGAAGATCATGGGCGGCAACCTGGCCGGCCTGATCGGCGTCGGCGCCACCACGGCAGCCTGAGGCGGTCCGCTCGCCCCTCGTTAGCCTGGTCGGCGTGAGCACGACCGCCGCCGATCTCACCCGACCCCTCGACAACCTGCGCTGGGACAACCGCTTCACGCGCGCCTTGCCGGCCGACCCGGAACGCACCCTGCGGCGGCGCCAGGTCGAGCACGCCGCCTACAGCCGGGTCGACCCCACCCCCACCGCGGCTCCCCGGCTCGTGGCCTGGTCCCACGAGCTGGCCGAGCAGCTCGGGCTCGACGAAGCCACGGTCACGTCGCAGGACTTCGCCGACGTGTTCTCCGGGAACCGGGTGCCCGCCGGCGCCGACCCCTTCGCCATGGCCTACGCCGGCCACCAGTTCGGCAACTGGGCCGGGCAGCTGGGCGACGGTCGGGCCATCGCGCTCGGGGAGATCATCGACCGTCACGGCCAGCACCAGATGCTCCAGCTCAAGGGCGCCGGCCCCACGCCCTACTCGCGCACCGCGGACGGCCGCGCCGTGCTGCGGTCGAGCCTGCGGGAGTTCCTCTGCAGCGAGGCCATGCACCACCTCGGCATCCCGACCACCCGGGCCCTGTCGCTCGTCCTCACCGGTGACCTCGTGGTGCGCGACATGCTCTACGACGGCAACCCGGCCGCCGAGCTGGGCGCCGTGGTGTGCCGGGTGGCGCCCAGCTTCACGCGGTTCGGCAACTTCCAGCTGCCGGCGTCCCGCGGCGACGTCGACCTGCTCCGCCAGCTCGTGGAGCACACCATCCGCCACGACTTCCCGGAACTGGCCCCGCCCGAGGGGAGCCCGATCACCGAAGCGACCATCGGCGCATGGTTCGACGAGGTCTGCACCCGCACCGCCCGGCTCGTGACCGACTGGATGCGGGTGGGCTTCGTGCACGGCGTGCTCAACACCGACAACCTCTCGATCGTCGGGCTCACGATCGACTACGGGCCCTACGGCTGGCTCGAGGACTTCGACCCCGACTGGACCCCCAACACCACCGACGCCGCCACCCGGCGCTACCGCTACGGGCAACAGCCTCAGGTGGCCCACTGGAACCTCCTCCAGCTGGCCAACGCCCTCACACCGCTGTTCGGCGAGGACCTCACCCCGCTCCAGACGGCGATCGACGGCTACGGCGAGCGCTACCGCGACGGCTTCCAGTCGATGCTCGCCGAGCGGCTCGGCTGGGGGGCGTGGCGGCCCGGCGACGAGGAGCGCACCGGCTTGCTGTTCCAGGCATTGCCCCAGGCCGAGATCGACCAGGTGATCTTCTTCCGAGACCTGGCCGACGTGCCCGTGGCCGAAGGCGCGTCCGACGACGAGCTCCTCGCTCCGCTCGCCGACGCCTGGTACGACCCCACCGCCATCGTGGGCGACGCCCGCCAGGCGCTCGTCGACTTCCTCCGGGCATGGGGCGCACGCGTGCGCGACGGCGGCATCACCGACGACATCGAGCGGACCGCCGCGATGGACGCCGTGAACCCCCGCTACGTGCTCCGCAACTACCTGGCCCAGGAGGCCATCGACGGCATCGAGCAGCACGACGACCCGTCGCTGCTCCACGAGCTCCACGACGTCCTCCGGCAGCCGTACACCGATCAGCCGGGCAAGGACCGCTTCGCGGCCAAGCGCCCCGAGTGGGCCCGCACCCGGGTCGGCTGCAGCATGCTCAGCTGCAGCAGCTAGCCCGCAAGCGGGGCCCGGTACGCGGAACGGCCGGCCCCGAAGGACCGGCCGCTCGCAACAGCTCGTGGGATCAGTGGTCGTGCTTGATCAGGCCGCGGATGTTCTTGCCGTCCCGCATGTCCTGGTAGCCCTGGTTCACGTCGTCGAGCTTGTACTCGGTGGTGATCAGCTCGTCGAGCTTGAGCTTGCCCTCGTCGTAGAGGCGGAGCAGGCGGGGGATGTCCCGGCGGGGGTTGGCGTTGCCGAAGATGCAGCCGACCAGCTCCTTGCGCTGCATGGCCAGGTCGAACAGGTTCAGCTTCACGTCTTCCTGGGTCATCGGGGCCACGGCGGTGACGACCGCTCGCCCGCCCTTGGCGACCATCGACATCATCGGGGCGATGAGGTCACCGGTGGCGACGCCGGTGGTGAGGATCGCCTTCTCGGCGTTGGCGCCCCAGGTGATCTCCCCCACGAGGGCCGCGGCCTCTTCGAGCGACCCCGCGGTGTGGGTGGCGCCGAAGTCCTTGGCCGCGTCGGTCTTCCAGCCCACCGGATCGACGGCCACCACGTGACGGGCGCCGGCCATGGCCGCACCCTGGATGGCGTTCATGCCGATGCCGCCGACGCCGATCACGACGACGGTCTCGCCGCTCTGCACCCCGGCGGCGTAGGTGGCCGCGCCCCACCCGGTGGTGACGCCGCAACCGACCAGGGCGGCCTTCTCGAGCGGGATGTGCGGCTCGATCTTGATGGCGGTGGCTTCGCTCACCACGGTGTACGGCGAGAAGGTGCCCGTGCAGCAGATGATGCCGAGGTCCTTGCCGTCCTTGCTGTGGTGACGGGAGGTGAAGTCGGTGGTCTGACGACCGGCGAGCAGGAAGGCGCCGAGATCGCAGAGGTGCTGCCGGCCCATGGCACAGCTCGGGCAGCGGCCGCAGCTCGGGATGAAGCCGAGCACCACGTGGTCGCCAACCTGCACGGAAGTGACCCCGGGGCCGACCTCGACCACCTCGCCGGCGCCCTCGTGGCCACCGATGCAGGGCAGCTGCTCGAGGCCGATCAGCTGCGCGATGTCGGGCGGGAGCACCATGTCGCCGGTGACGAGGTGCTCATCGGAGTGGCACAGCCCGGAGGCCGCGAGCTTGACCTTGACCTCGCCGGCCTTCGGCTCGTCGAGCTCGATGTCCTCGACGCTCCAATCGGCGCCGACCTCCCAGAGAATTGCTGCGCGTGTCTGCATGACGTCCCCTGCTCCGTTGTGGTGGGCAATCGCTCCGGCCCCCTGGTCGAAGCGCTCTTGACTGCTCAGTCAAGCACATCCGGCCGGGGGATCCTCCCCGCCCAGGCCGGGAGCAGGGCCCGGATCGACCGGCGCCGACCACAGCCGGCCCACACCCCGGCGCCGTAGGCCACGTCGTCAGCCAGGTGGAGCATCGCGTGGCGGGCTGGGTCGAGGGCCGGGCGGGCCTCCCACCACGAGAGCAGCCCGGGGAGGACGGCGACGGCAGCGAGCGGGCGGCGGCTCCTCGGCGCCCGCCACGCCAGCAGGAGGGCGAGCGGCCACCACGTCCGGCGAACGGCGGTGGCCACGCTCCGAGCGGCGTGGAGGTGTCCGAGGCCGGCGATCCGCGCCGCCTCCAGCGCCGGCCGCTCGAGGGCGTCGAGCTTCGGGGCCAGACCGATCGTGGTCCCGGTTCCCACCGCGAGGGCGGTGTACGGACGCCCGATCAGGACCAGGCCCCACGTGGCCGCGCTCCAACCCGACACGTGGAGCGGTGCCACCGCGTCGCCGTGGCGGGCCGCCAGGTCGGCCGCCGCGGTGCCGTATCGGAAGCGCTGCTGGAGCCACGCCGCGACCGAGGCGCGGGCCGGGTGGCGGACGACGGCCCTCGGTTCGTAGCGCACCGGCGCGCCAGCTGCGACGAGCCGCCACACGAGGTCCACGTCCTCCCCCACCCGCAGGGCCTCGTCGAACCCGTCCACCTCCTCGAGGGCCGTCCGCCGCACGAGCAGGGTGGCTGTCGGCACGTAGCTCACCCGGGTTCGGTGGCGGACGAGGGCCCGATGGGGTCCGAGGTCGAGCGACGACCGCACGGCGTCGTAGGCGGCCAGCCAGCTCGGCGCGTCGCCGGCCGACGACCGCACGCGCGGGGCCACCGCGGCGATGGCGGGATCGGCGAGCAGGGCGAGGAGCGGGTCGAGCCACCCCAGTTCGGCCTCGATGTCGGCGTCGACGAAGAGCACGAGGGGCCGGTTGGTGACCCGCCAGCCGGTGTTGCGAGCCGCGGCGGGACCGAGGGACCGCTCGTGGCGGACCACGCTGCCGCCGCGGGCCTCCACCGCGACCCGGATGGCACTTGGCTCCGGTGAGCCGTCGTCGACGACCACCACCTCGCCTCGGCCGAGCAGCGGGCCGAGCGACTCCAGGGTGCGCTCTACCCCGCTGGCCGGACCGCGCACCGGGATCACGACGGCCACATCGTCGAGCGACGGGCCTCCACCCGACGGCGGGACGGGTTGCACCATCGATCCGTCGACCAGCCGCCCGATGAGCGAGCGGGCGGCTTGCGCGTCGGGCACCGGCGCGCCCTGCCGCAGCCGATCGACGAGCCGGGCGCCGGCCTCGGTGAGCCGCAGCAGGCGGAAGGGCTGACCGCCGACCAGCACCCGTCCTCCCTCGATCACCCGCGTGCCCGGGTCGAGCTCCACCGTCCACCCCGCTGGCGGGGCCGGGCTCACGACGTCATGCCGGCATCCACCGGGAGCACGGCGCCGGTGACGCCGCCGCTGCCCGGCGAGCACACCCAGGCGATGAGCTCAGCCACCTCGTCGGGCACGAGCAGGCGCCCGAGGAGGTGGTGCTCGGTGAAGCCCTCGATGCTCTCGAGCTCGTACACCGCCGCGCTGGCCTCGAGCATCGCCGTGCGGGTGGAGCCGGGGGCGACGGCGTTGGCCGTGACGCCATGGGGCCCGAGCTCGGCGGCCAGGCTGCGGACCAGCCCGTGCACGCCGTGCTTGGCCGCGACGTAGGCACTGAGGAGGGGCAGGCCGTCGGTGCCGCCCGAGGACGACACGGCCACGAACCGACCGTGGCGCGGCTCGGGTCGGGCCAGGAGGTGCGGCACCGTTGCCCGGGCCAGCCGCCACACGCCCTCGAGGTTGACGCCGATCATGGTGGCCCAGGCGTCGTCGCCCACCGCCCAGGTGGGGTCGCCGCCCACGATGCACCCGGCCGCCGCCACCGCGGCGTCGAGCCCGCCGAAC
>JALYWQ010000023.1 GCA_030852625.1 Actinomycetota bacterium | reverse complement strand
GAGCACCGCTTCGCTGAGCACGAGCACCGCTTCGCTGATAGGAAGTCCTACCACTGCTCGCCGCGGAGGCGGGCGATCTCCATCGCGTCTTTGTCGCCGCGGCCCGAGAGGCAGATGACCAGGTGCTGGTCGCGGGGCATCTGCGCCGCGATCGACGCGGCCCGCGCGACGGCGCCCCTGGCGAGGCCCGTGACGGCGAGGCTCGTCGTGGCCGTCCCGAGCGCACCCGCCGACCCCGGCCCGAGGCTCCGCCGGTCCCGGTCATCGAACGCCCGAAGGCCAAGCGCCTGCGGCCCGGCAAGACCCATCGCAACGCCCTCCTCGAGTCGCTCCCCGAGGAGCAGCGCCCCATCGCCGAGCAGGTCGTGCTCGGCGGGCTCCCCGCCGTGCGCCAGGCCATCGAGAAGCAGAACGCCGAGCGGGCCGCCGCTGGTGAGCCCGCGATCGCGCCCGGACCCCTGCTCGAGATCGCCGAGAAGCTGGTGCCGAAGGTGCGGGTCGCCGAGTGGCGCGACCGCGCCGACGCCGCACAGAAGGACCTCGAGGTCATCGACCTCCGGGACCTGCGGTCGGTCGTGTCGGCCGCCGACAGCGGCACCAAGGATGAGGAGGCCCGCGAACTGGCCCGGGTGCTCAAGGAGGGCCTGGCCTCCCGCGTCGACGCCGAGCACGCGCTCTGGCTCACCGAGCTCAAGGCCACCCTCGAGGTCGGTCGGATCGTGCGGGCCCTCCGCCTCAGCTCCCGCCCGCCCAAGGCCGGCGCCCCGCTGCCTCCCGAGGTCGCCGACCAGCTGACCGAGCAGGCCAGCGCCGCCCTCACCGCCGACGCCGCCGCGGAGCGGTGGGTCGCGGTGCTCGATGCCCTGGCCTTCGCCCCGGTGCGCGACAAGGTCATCCCCGCGTCGCTGCCCGCCGACCTCCACGAGGACGTGCGGGCCACCATCGCCCGGCTGGCCACCCGCATCCCGAAGGTGGCCCACATCTTCGAGATCGAGGCCGATCGCAACGCCCCCCGTCCGAAGGTCGAGCGTCGCAAGCCGAAGCCCAAGCCCAAGCCGAAGCCCGAGGCCAAGGCTCCGTCTTCGAAGGACGAAGGGCCGACCGACGAGCAGCCGACCGACGCCGAGCAGCCGCCCACGAAGGACGCGCCGGCGCCCGAGGTTGCTCCGGCCGAGCCCGAGCCGGCCGACGCGCCGGCCGAGTCGGTTGCCGAGCCCGCCGTCGAGGCGCAGTCCGAGGCCGAGCCCGTCGTCGAAGCGCAGCCCGAGCCCGAGGCGGCCGCTGAGCCCGCTACGGACGCGGAGGATCGTACGCCCGAGGCGTGATCACCGACTGCGGGTCGGCCCGACCCCGGTAGTCACCGCTCTCGAGGTCTTCGTCCCACCGGGCGCCACAGCTGGCGCACGCGCACGAGTCGAGCCCGAGCGAGGCGAGGAAGAGCCGATCGACGTCGTAGCTCTCGCAGAACGGGCATCGCAGGTGCCCTTGTCCGTCCCCCATCACGGACGAGCCTAGCGACGGCGGACAGGCCCACTCGCGCTCCCAACTAGGGTTCGCCGAATGTCCGTTGACTACGAGAAGCGTGGACCGTTCGCGGTCATCAAGATCAACCGTCCCGAGGCCCGCAACGCGGTGAACGCCGCCGTTGCGAGCGGGATCGAGGAGGCCATCGACCAGATCGAGGCCGACGACTCCGTCTGGGTCGGCATCCTCACCGGCGAGCCGCCCGTGTTCTGCGCCGGCGCCGATCTCAAGGAGATCAACTCCGGCAACGCCGGTGGCCTCAGCACGGCCAAGGGTGGCTTCGGCGGCATCGTGACCCGTGAGCGGGTGAAGCCGATCATCGCTGCGGTCGACGGGCCGGCCCTCGCGGGCGGCACGGAGATCGTGCTCTCGTGCGACCTCGTCGTGGCGTCGACCACGGCCACCTTCGGCATCCCCGAGGTGAAGCGCAACCTGATCGCCGGCGCGGGCGGGCTGTTCCGCCTCGGCCGCAAGATCCCGATGAACATCGCGATGGAGCTCACCCTCACCGGCGACCCGATCGACGCCACCCGCGCCCACCACTTCGGGCTCGTGAACCGGCTGGTCGAACCCGGCCAGGCCCTCGACGAGGCCGTGAAGCTGGCCGAGCAGATCTGCGCCAATGCACCCCTCGCGGTGCGGGAGAGCCGGAAGGTCGTACTCGAGGCCACCTACGCCCCGGATGACGTCGGCTGGCGCCTGTCGGGCGAGGGCTTCGGGCGCGTGCTCGGGTCCGAGGACACCGCCGAGGGCCTGGCCGCCTTCATCGAGAAGCGGACCCCTCAGTGGAAGGGGCGTTGACGCTGACCTAGCCGTCTGGCAGGTCAGGTGAAGGTGGCGAGGATCCCGTGATCGTGGAGGAACTCCGCCAGCCCGTCGACGAGTCGCATCTCCCCCACCGCGTGGAGGTCGACCCAGGCCGCCTCGGCGGCGTCGTCACCGGCGACGAGCTCGTCGTCGCTCACGATGGTGACCTCGAAGTCGAGGATCACGTGGTGCTCGTCGTCGTCGATCCGCTCGGTCCAGCCGATGAGGGGTCCGCAGACCCCGTCGAGGCCGGTCTCCTCCCGGAGCTCCCGGGTGACGGCCTCGGCGAGCGTCTCGCCCAGCTCGACCCGACCGCCCGGCACCGACCAGTCACCTTGCGCCGGCCCCCGGCCTCGGCGGACGAGGAGCAAGCGGTCGTGGTCGACCACCACCGCTCCGACGGCGACGACGGGGTGGCGCTCCGTCACGTCAGGCTCCGGTGCACGATGATCGCCCGGGCGACGAGCCCGTGGGCCTCGAAGAAGTTCTTCGTGTGCCGGTCGCCCGGCAGGGCCAGGCTGTCGACGCCGACGCACCCCTGCGCCCCGCACCACGACAGCACGTCCTCGAGGAGCTGATCCCCGACCCCGATCTCACGGCCCCCGGGTTCCACGTACACGTCGCTCAACACCCCGATCCGATCCCCGCCGGCCAGTTCCCGGACGGCACCCACCGCGTAGCCGATGACGGCGTCGTCGATCGTCCCGACCAGCACGAGCACCGACGGATCCGACAGCTCCCGCCGGAGGCGTTCATCGAACGGGTGCTGGCGGGCGTCGGCCAGGGCCCAGACCCGCCCGCCCTTGTTCTGGCTCAGCTCGTCGCGGGCCTGGGCGGCCAGCTCGACGAGGCGGGGCAGATCGTCCGCCGTGGCGGGCCGGCACCCCTCGGTGGCCACGGAGCCCGACGACGTGCTCATCGGGTGCCTACGACTGCAGCTGGGCGATCTTCGAGAGGATGGTCTTCCGGCCCCGGTGGGTCGCCTCGTACCGGCGGACGGTCTCCAGCTCCTCGCTCGACAGTCCGGCGAGGCGGTTCACCACGTGCGAGGCCGAGAGCCCGTCGTAGTCGGTGATGGCCAGGTCGCCGACGCTCACCGCAGGTCCGTCGTCCGTCACGGCCGGGACCTCGGGGGCCGGCTCCGGGCTCGCCGTTGCCGGGGTGGCAGCCGATGCCGGCCGCTGGCCGTTGTCGTTGCTGCCCTGCCCTGGGAGCTTGACCTCGGCGAAGCGACCCAGGAGGTCGGCGGCCTGGTCCCGGAGGCCGTCGGCCCGCTTGAGCGCCTCGGTGCGACCCTGGGTCACCGCGAACTGGCCGATCATCCGGGCCATGGTGACCTGGGTCTTGCCCTTCTCGATGAGGGTCGGGAGGAGGCTGGCCCCCTCGAAGACCAGCCCGATGGGTGCGTAGACGAACACGTCGAGGGCCTGTTCGAGGGCCTGCTCGGCGGGGCTCTTCTCCGGCTGCTCAGCGGCGTCGCTCACGCACACATCCTGACCGATCGGGCCCTGATCGGGCGAAACGTGCCGTCAGACCGTGGTGTGTGCGATCAGCACGTCGCACGGTGCGTGGTGGGCCACCGATGACGCCACGCTGCCGAGGATGAAGTGGGCCGCGCTGGTGAGGCCCTTCGAGCCGACCACGATCAAGTCGGCGTCGAAGTCCTTGGCCGCTTCGAGCAGCACGCTGCTCGGGTCCCCCTCGATGGCCTGCACGACCACCTTGCCGACACCGGCGTCCTTGAGGCGCTTCCGACCTCGTTCGGCCAGCTCCTCGGCCTGGATGCGGTCGGACAGCACGAAGCGGAGGTCGTCGGGGATCCCGTCGGCGACCGAGCCGGCATCGGCCCCCGCCCCGCCCGGGGTGAACGCCGTGACCACGATGACCCGTGCGCCATCGACCGCGGCGATGGCCGCGGCGTGGTCGACGGCCCGCTCGGCTGTGGCGGATCCATCCGTGCCGACGACGATGTTGCTGTAGCCCACGAGGCCCCCACCAGTGCTCGGAATCAGTCGGCTCGGTCGACGACCGAGCTCTCGAGGGCCCGGACGTCGGCCCGGACCGCCTCGACGAACGCTAGCGGACGATCCCGGAAGCGCCCGAGGACTGCATCCAGGGTCGCCAGCGCGCCGGCGATGTTGCGATCCGCGGCTTGGGCCGTGGCGATGGCCCGCTGGGCGATCACCCAGGTGCGGGCGCTCTCCCAGGAGCCACGGAGCGCGGCCGCGGCCAGCTGCTTGCTCCGGCGCACGTCGCCGCCTTCCGCCGTGAGGATGGCCGACCACGCCACCGCCCGACGCCAGATGCTGGTGCGGACCTCGCCGTCAGCCAGGGCGATGGCCTCCTCGAGCAACCGGCTGGCCTCGGCCGGCTCGCCCAGGTCGCGGGCCCGCTTGGCCAGCACGACGAGGGCTCGGATCTCGCTGTCCCGGTCCCCGCCGCCGCTGCGCACCAGCGTGAGAGTTGCGGTGGCTTCGGCCGCAGCCCGCTCGTCGTCACCGAGGTCGAGCAGCGTGGCGGCCAACTCGGCCCGCAGCCGGGCTTCGGACCCGACCGAGGCCACCCGCTTGGCGGTCTCGAGGCCCCGCTCGAGGGTGGCGCACGC
>JALYWQ010000349.1 GCA_030852625.1 Actinomycetota bacterium | reverse complement strand
CGTCGAGGGCGTCGGCGGTGGCGTCGGGCTGGTCCCAGTAGCTCTTCAGGATGTGGTTGCCGCGGGCCAGCACCTCGCCCTCGGCGTCGACCGTCACCTCGATGCCCACCGCGGGCACGCCGGCCCGACCGAGCCGTGTCGCGCGCTCGCCGGCCGAGAGGTCGTCCCATTCGGCCCGGGTGCGGTTGATGGTGAGGAGCGGCGCGGTCTCGGTGAGCCCGTAGATCTGGATGAACTCCCACCCCAGCTCGCTCTCGATCCGCTCGATCGTGCGGGTGGGTGGCGGAGCCCCGGCGACGACGATCCGAGTTCGCCCGGCCCCGGGGATCGGGCCGTCCCACGTGGAGGCGGCCTCCAACACCATGGACACCACGGCCGGCGCGCCGCAGAGCAGCGTGACCCCGTGCTCGTGGATCCGCCGGAGGATGTCGGCGCCGTCGACCTTGCGGAGCACCACCTGGGGCACGCCCATGGCGGTGAGGGCGTAGGGCATCCCCCAGCCGTTGCAATGGAACATCGGCAGGGTGTGGAGGTAGACGTCGCGGTCGTTGACCCCGGTGTGCCAGCCGAAGATCGCCGAGTTGGTCCAGAGGTTGCGGTGGGTGAGCTCCACGCCCTTGGGTCGGGCCGTGGTGCCGCTCGTGTAGTTGATGGTGGCGGTGGCGTCCTCGTCCTGGTCGGCCCACGGCTCGGGCTCGCGCCCTTCGAGGTACACCTCGGGATCGGTGTCGGTGCCGACCACCACCCGGTGCTTGACGGGCAGGTGGGCGACCGAGTCGGCCAGCTCGGGGTCGACGAGCAGCATGGACGCGCCAGCGTGCTCGAGGATGTACTCGATCTCGGCGGGGGACAGGCGGAAGTTGATCGGGACGAGCACCCGCCCGTAGCCGCTGACGCCGAAGAACGCCGTGAGGAGGCGACCGGCGTTCTGGGACAGGATCGCCACCCGGTCGCCGACCGCCACGCCGCGCTCGTCGAGCCCGGCAGCCTGGGCCCGGGCCAGCTCCCGCATCCGGCGGTAGGTGACGGTGCCGAGCCCGCCCCCGGGAGCGTCGGGCTCGTCGACGATGCCGGTGCGGTCGCCGTAGACGAGGGCCGCCCGGTCGAGGTGGCCGCCGATGGTGAGCGGTGTGCGCATGTCCGAAGTCCCCCGATTTCCGTGGTGTCGCCGACGGTAGCCTCGGGAGATGCGCGGATAGAGGCGGGGCTGGACGGGGTGCCGGTAGACGGCGGCACTGCGCACATGGGCGCCTCGCCTATCGGCTCGGCTCCTAACCTGCGTGGCGATTTCCGGGTGGCCGGGCCAGAATTTGCAGTCCACCTGGATCCATCCGCAGCGAGGGAGCAAGTCGTGAGCCACAAGATCGGCGTCATCGGAGGCGACGGGATCGGTCCCGACGTTGTCGCGGAAGCCCTCAAGGTGGTCCGGGCGACGGGCGTGGAGATCGAGACGGTCGACTTCGACCTCGGGGGCTCTCGCTACCTGAAGGACGGCACCGTGCTGCCCGACGAGGTCCTCGAGGAGCTGCGGGGATTCGACGCCATCCTGCTCGGCGCCGTCGGCACCCCGGGCGTGCCGCCCGGCGTGATCGAGCGCGGCCTCCTGCTGAAGATGCGCTTCGAGCTCGACCAATACATCAACCAGCGCCCGTTCCTGTACCCCGAGAACGACGTCGACATGATCGTGATCCGGGAGAACACCGAGGGCTCCTACGCCGGCGAGGGCGGCGTGCTGCGGAAGGGGACCCCGCACGAGGTGGCCACCCAGGGCTCGGTCAACACCCGCATGGGCGTCGAGCGCTGCATCCGCTACGCCTTCGAGCTGGCCGAGAGCCGGCCCCGCAAGCACCTCACGCTCGTGCACAAGACCAACGTGCTGACCTTCGCCGGCGACCTGTGGGACCGCGTGTTCAACCTCGTCGCCGCCGAGCACCCCGACGTCACCACCGCCTACAACCACATCGACGCCGCGTGCATCTACATGGTGCAGTCGCCGCAGCAGTACGACGTGATCGTGACCGACAACCTCTTCGGCGACATCCTCACCGACCTCGCTGGCGCGGTCTCCGGCGGGATCGGCTTCGCCTCGTCGGGCAACCTCAACCCCGATCGGACGAGCCCGTCGCTGTTCGAACCGGTCCACGGTTCGGCTCCCGACATCGCCGGCCAGAACAAGGCCAACCCGGTCGCCGCCATCCTCTCCGCGGCCCTCATGCTCGACCACCTCGGTGAGGCCGACGCCGCCGAGCGGGTCCGCAAGGCCTGCGCCGACACCGCGTCGCTCACCGGCTCCACCACCGAGATCGGCGACCTCGTCGCCGCCCGGCTCTAGATCGCCAGTACGAAGGAACCCCGATGCCCATCACCCCCACCGAGAAGATCTGGATGAACGGCGAGCTCGTGCCGTGGGGCGACGCCAACATCCACATCCTCACCCACACGCTCCACTACGGCATGGGCGTCTTCGAGGGCATCCGGGCCTACGAGACCGACCAGGGCCCGGGCGTGTTCCGGCTCACCGAGCACATCGAGCGCCTGTTCCGCAGCGCCAAGATCCTCGGGATGGACATGCCGTACTCGGTCGCCGACATCATCCAGGCGACGAAGGACACGGTGGCCTCCACCGGGCTCCCCGGCTGCTACATCCGACCGATCGCCTACTACGGCTACGGCGAGATGGGCCTCAACACGCTGCCGTGCTCGGTCGACGTGGCCATCGCCTGCTGGCCGTGGGGCGCGTACCTCGGCGACGACGCCCTCACCAAGGGCGTCCGCATGAAGATCAGCAGCTGGGTCCGCCACGACCACAACACGATGCCGCCGGCGGCGAAGACCACCGGCAACTACGTGAACAGCAGCCTGGCCAAGGTGGAAGCCCTCAAGGCCGGCTACGACGAGGCCATCATGCTCAACAAGCTCGGCCTCGTCGCCGAGTGCACGGGCGAGAACATCTTCGTGTCGCGAGGTGGCCGCCTCATCACCCCGCCCCTCTCCGCGGGCGCGCTCGAGGGCATCACGCAGGACTCGGTGATCCAGATCGCCAACGACCTCGACATCGAGGTCGTGTTCGGTGAGCTGACCCGCAGCGACCTCTACGTTGCCGACGAGATGTTCGTGGTCGGCACCGCGGCCGAGGTGTCGGCGGTGAGCTCCGTCGACGATCGGGAGATCCCGGTGCCCGGTCCCATGACCACGGCCATCGGCGCGGAGTACGCCAAGGTCGTCCGGGGCCAGGTCGACCGCTACAAGGACTGGGTCGAGTTGTGTGGCTGAGCTCCCGGCATCCGTAGAGATCTTCGACACCACGCTCCGAGACGGCTCGCAGTTCGAGGGGATCTCCCTCACCGTCGAGGACAAGCTGCGCGTCGCCGAGCAGCTCGACTGGCTCGGCGTGGCGTGGATCGAGGGCGGCTACCCGCAGGCCAACCCGAAGGACGAGGAGTTCTTCCGGCGCGCCGTGAAGGAGCTCACGCTCGAGACGGCCACCCTGGTGGCGTTCGGGTCCACCCGCAAGCCGCTGGGCAAGGTCGACGTCGACCCCACCCTTGCTGCCCTCGTCGGCGCCGGCACCTCCACGGCGTGCATCGTGGGCAAGTCGTGGGACTTCCACGTCACCGAGGCCCTCGGCACCACCCTCGACGAGGGCGTGGCGATGGTGGGGGAGTCGGTGGAGTTCCTGAAGGCCGAAGGGCTCCGGGTGTTCTTCGACGCCGAGCACTTCTTCGACGGCTACAAGGCCAACCCCGAGTACGCCCTCCGGGTGCTCGAGGCGGCTGCCGTCAACGGGGCCGACTGCCTGGTGCTGTGCGACACCAACGGCGGCTCCCTGCCCCACGAGGTGCAGCGGATCACCGGTGAGGTGCGGGCCTTCTTCGGACCCGATCAGCAGCTCGGCATCCACACCCAGAACGACACCGGCTGCGCGGTGGCCAACTCGGTGGCGGCGGTGCTCGGCGGGGCCACCCAGCTCCAGGGCACGATCAACGGCTACGGCGAGCGCACCGGCAACGCCAACCTCATGACGTGCATCCCGAACCTCGAGCTGAAGCTCGGGGTCCAGTGCCTCCCCGAGGGCCGCCTCGAGCGCCTCACCTCGGTCAGCCGGCACGTGGCCGAGCTGGTGAACCTCCCGCCGCACTCGGCCGACCCGTACGTCGGCCAGTCGGCGTTCGCCCACAAGGGCGGCCTCCACACCTCGGCCCTCGGCAAGGCCGGGAGCGCCACCTACGAGCACATCCAGCCTGAGCTGGTCGGCAACGGCACGCGGGTGCTGGTGAGCGACCTGGGCGGCCGGGCCGGCATGGCCATGAAGGCCGAGGAGCTCGGCGTGCAGCTCGACGACCGGGCCGCCAGCCGCCTCACCGAAGAGCTGAAGCAGCTCGAGTCCGAGGGCTTCGTCTTCGAGGCCGCCGACGCCAGCCTCGAGCTCCTGATGCGGCGCTCCACTGGGTGGGAGCAGTCCTTCTTCACGATCGAGGGCTACCGCGCCACCACCTACCACCGCCCCAGCTCCACGCCGGGCGACCGGCCGCTGATCGACACCGAGGCCACCGTCAAGGCGTGGATCGACGGTGACCGGCGCATCGCGGTGGGGGAGGGCAACGGCCCGGTCAACGCCCTCGACCAGGCGTTGCGGCGGGTGCTGGCCGAGGCCTACCCCCAGCTCCACCAGATCCGCCTCACCGACTATCGGGTCCGAATCCTCGACGGGGTGGTCAACACCGGTGCCGTGGTGCGGGTCCTCATCGACTCCACCGACGGTGACCTGGCGTGGACCACCATCGGCGTCTCCACCAACATCATCGAAGCCTCGTGGCAGGCCCTCACCGACGCCCTCGTGTGGGGCCTCCTGCACACCGGTAACTAGGGTCAGAGCGTGGCTGCTCCCGAGTACGTCCCCGTCGACCGCACCAAGCTGCTCCGCACCTACGTGTCGCCGCCTCGGGAATCGGGTGGCTGGTGGGCTGATCGGCCCGCCGAGCTCCCGGAGGGCCAGCCCCGCGGCGATCGGCTCGGCAACCCCGGGCCCGACCAGGGCTACATGCTCAAGCTGGCTCGCCGCTTCGAGGGCAAGCTCACCCTTGCGCCGGGCGAGCACGAGAAGGACGCCCTCGCGGGCGCGTGTGCCGTGGCCCTGAAGCGAGCCTCGCTGTTCGGCCGAGCCCCGGTGCTCCACGACCTCACCATCGCCCTCACCGTGTGGGGTTTCCTGGGCGACGCCCCGGCCGACCTGGTGGCCCTCCGCAAGCCGCGCTTCGAGGAGGTGTCGCACCCGCACCACTACGCGGAGCAGCGCCACCTCGCCGACGTGGTCAAGGAGACGACGTTGCGGATGACCCCGCAGCAGGTCACCGAGGCCCACCGGGCCGACTGGCGCCAGCTCCTCGACCTGTAGGCGGGGAGGGGCCACGGCCGACCTCCACGGCCCCGGTAGCCTCCAACGGTGAGCACTCCGCGGTTCCGCTTCGCGCCGTCACCCACCGGCTACCTGCACGTCGGCAACGCTCGAGCCGCGCTCTTCAACTGGCTCGAGGCCCGTCGGACCGGTGCCGAGTTCCTGCTCCGGGTGGAGGACACCGATCGGGAGCGGTCCAGCTCGGAGCTCGTCGAGAACATCCTCGAGTCGATGCGGTGGTTGGGGCTCGACTGGGACGGCGACATCGTCTTCCAGGCCGACAACCTCCCGGCTCACACCGACGCCGCCATGGACCTGCTCGAGCGGGGGCTGGCCTACTGGTGCGACTGCACGTCGGAGCAGGTGCAGGCCCGGGCCAAGGAGCGGGGCGGGCCGCCGGGTTACGACGGGTTCTGCCGCGACCGCGGGCTCACCCGCGGCGACGTCACCGCTCTGCGGTTCCGGTGCCCCGACGAGGGCACCACGAGCTTCACCGACCTCGTGCGCGGCGAGGTGACCTTCGAGAACCGCACCCTCGAGGACTTCGTCCTCCTCCGCTCCACGGGCCTGCCGGTGTTCCTGCTCTCCAATGCCCTCGACGACGCCGCCATGGGGATCACCCACGTGGTGCGCGGCGAGGACCACGTGCCCGGCACGCCCAAGTACCTGCTGTTGCGCGACGCCCTCGACCTCGGCCGCCCGGAGGTGTTCGCCCACCTGCCGATGCTCGTGAACGAGGGGCGACAGAAGCTGTCGAAGCGCAAGGACTCGGTGTCGGTGGCCGACTTCAAGGCCGCCGGCTACCTGCCCCAGGCCATGGTGAACCACCTGGCCCTGCTCGGTTGGGGCCCGCCCGACGGGGTGGAGCAGCGTCCCGTCAGCGAGATCATCGAGCTGTTCCGGCTCACCGACGTGAACTCGTCACCGGCCTTCTTCGACATCAAGAAGCTGCAGGCCTTCAACGCCGACCACCTCCGGGCCCTGCCGGTGGAGCGGTTCGTGACCGAGGCCCGTCCGTTCCTCACGAGGGGCGCCGACGCCGAGGCCGCCCTCGAGGCCCTGGCACCGTTGGTGCAGGAGCGGGTCCGCCTCCTCACCGAGGTGGAGCCGATGATCGCCTTCCTCCTCCCCGGCGACGTCGAGATCGACCCCGACTCCTGGGAGAAGGCGATGGTGAAGGGCAAGGCGGCGCCGGAGATGCTCGACGCCACCATCGCCGAGCTCGAGGGGCTCACCGACTGGACGCCCGATGGCATCCGGGCCGCGGTGGAGGCGAGCGCGGTGAAGGCGGGCCTGGTCAACGCCGAAGGGCAGCCGCAGCTCAGCAAGGCCCAGGGGCCCGTCCGGGTGGCCACCACGGGACGGTCGGTGGGCCCGCCGCTGTTCGAGGCCCTCGAGGTGCTGGGTCGGGAGCGGACGCTCGGTCGATTGCGGGAGGCCCGGGCGAAGTTGTGACCCCGGCCGACGAGACGCCGAACGGGATCGGCTTCCGGCGGGGCCGGCGGCGTGGTCGACGTCGCCCGATCGCCCGGGTGCTGCGGTGGGCCACGATCCTCTTCGCGCTGGCGTTCGTCTACTTCTTCCTGACGTTCGTGCAGGTGTACCGCTCGAGCCAGCAGGACGGCGCCACCCAGGCCGACGCCATCATCGTGCTGGGAGCTGCCCAGTACAACGGCCGGCCGTCACCCGTGCTCCAGCACCGGCTCGACCACGCCCTCGAGCTCTACGAAGAGCAGTTGGCGCCCACGATCGTGCTCACCGGCGGTCGCCAGGTGGGCGACACCTTCACCGAGGCCACCGCCGGCTACAACTACCTGCGCTCCCAGGGCGTCCCCGACGATGCGCTCCTCAAGGAGGTCGACGGCACGAGCAGCTGGGAGTCGCTCTCGGCGACGGCCCGCTTCCTCATCGACCGGGACCAGACCAAGGTCGTGCTCGTGACCGACGGGTACCACGCCATGCGGGTGGGTTCGATCGCCGATGACTTGGGCCTCGATGCCTCGGTGTCGCCCATCGACAGCCGCCACAGCCGAGCCGAGGAGCTCCGCCACCTGGCCCGGGAGACGCTCGCCGTCGGGGTGGGCCGGGTGATCGGCTACGACCGCCTGTTCCGGATCGACAACCTGCTCAACGACTGAGGTAGCGGTTTCCGGGCTCCGGAGGGCGTTGGCTAAGGTTGCCGCTCACCCATTCGGGGGTGGTGTAATCGGTAACACAGCTGGTTCTGGTCCAGTCGTTGGGGGTTCGAGTCCTCCCCCCCGAGCGCTTGAGAAGCGAGTGAAGGCCCTGGTCACCGACCGGGGCCTTCTGCCTTGAGGGGTCGGTCCCTCCTCGGCCTCAGTGCGGATCGTTCGGGAGGAGCCGGTTCGCTCGGGTAGATCGAACGGGTCTCGGTTCGGCGCGAGTAGTTCTGCAGGACGTCGCTCAGGTACGGCTTCGGAAGGATCTTGAAGATCGACAGCGTCACGTAGAGGACGGTGTTGACCGCGACGAAGGTCGAGAGGACCGCGAACCAGTGGGTCCCGAGGGTCGATTCCGGCAGGACCGTGGCGAGGCTGCCGGCCAGGGCGAGCGGGTTCACGCGGCCACCTCGAATGACTGCTCGAGGGTGGCATCCACCTGGGCGTCATGGACCACGTGTCCCCAGCTCGCCTGGCGAGCGAAGGTGATGTCGAGCACACCCTTGACGTACACGACGTTCAGGAAGAGGTCGTACAGCAGCTCGGGGACCAGGAGCGCGGCGAGGGCCCGCGCCCGCCAGCCCCCCTGCCACACGCTGACGACTCGATCGACCACGAACACCGCCCCGACGCCGAGCCAGAACGGGTACCAGACCCAGCTCGGGCTGGCGAGCAGCGTGACGCCGACCAGCGCCGAGAAGCAGCTGACGGCGATGACGCTGTAGCCGATGCCGAGCTGCTGGGCCCAGTACCGCACCAGGGAGGGCCGGAACCCGTACGCCCCCAGGTTCTCCAGGGCACCGCGCTGCCAGCGGAGCCGCTGGTTCCACAGGTGGCGCCACTTGGGCATCAGCTCGGTGACCACCCGGCACTCGTGCGGGCTGCTCATGAGCGCACCGAGGCTCTTGAGTGCGAGCGTCAGCTCGTTGTCCTCGGTGAGTGCTGCGGTGTCGTACACATCGCCGCGACGACCGGGAATCCGCGACCCACGCGACTCGGCCACCTCACGTAGTGCCGCTGAGCGAAAGATGGAGGCGGTGCCGGTGAGCACGTAGACCCGGCCGCGGCGCCGCTCGAGCTCTCGGCTGTAGCGCGTGTACTCGTTCCGCTGGAACTGCGCGAGGAGGCCGCCGGTGTCGTCGCCGTAGAAGAGGCCACCCACGCTCATCAGGGCTCGGTCGTCGCTGAGGCGCCGAACCGCAACCGCAACGAACTCGGGGTCGAGCACGGTGTCGGCGTCCACGACCATGACGCAGTCGTTGTCCCCGAGCTCGTCCAGCAGCTCGGCCAGCACCTGGTTGAGCGCACCAGCCTTCTTACCGGTGTTGCCGATCGTCGGGACCACCTCGGCGCCGTGTCGCCTCGCGACCTCGGCGGTGCCGTCGGTGCAGTTGTCGGCCACCACGATGATCCGCTCGGGCGGTCGGCTCTGTTCGACCAGTGACAGGAGGGTCGCCCCGATCGAGGCCTGCTCGTTGTGGGCCGGGACGAGCACGGTGATCGTCACGGGCCCCGCGAACTGGCCGCGGTTGCGGGCCATGACCGCACGGGGGGCGAGCGGTCGACGGGCGCCGTCCGTCGAGCGCCGGGCCCGGTCCGTGACGACGCGCTCGGCGACGGCGATACCGATCGCGGCCAACACGGCGAGGGCGATCGACGCGACCACCAGCGCGAGCGACGGGGTGGCCTTGTCGTACAGCACGCTCCAGGTGTCCAACACGACCCCGTTCGTCGGGGTGCCACCAGGTTTCGGGTCACCGGCCCAGACCGCCAGCGCGAGCAGTCCCGCCGCCCCTCCGACGGCGACCAACACGACCACGCCGACCCCACGGCCCAGTCCTCCGCTGGTCCTCGGGATCCACGTCGACGGTGGCCGATCCGTCGGCGCCTCGTCGGCGCGTTCGATCGATCCACGACTCGAGCCCGGCGGGGTCTCGGGCCGACTCAGCCGGCGGGGTCTCGTCACGTGGCGCTCCTCCGAATCCTGCCCACGGCGTGGGCCGCCCACGGTGGGCGGGGGTTCGGGGCCGGTTTCGCGTAGCTCCCCTTCCGTCTGGCGACCAATGGACGACGGCAGGATCGGTGCTTCCCCACGTCGGAACGTACGACGCCGCCGATGCCTGGTCTGTAGGCCGTTCGGGCCATTTTGTTCGGCGTTTTGCGCCCTAGGTGGCCATGGCCCAGCCCGGGGAAACCGGGCTTCGGCTAGCTGGGATGGACATGCGCCGGAGGCCTCACATCTCGCGAACAGGTTCCTTCCAGCGGTTGGCGTAGGTGATCTCGTGGGCCGGGCGCCTCGGCGCGGGGGTGAAGGTGTCACCGGTGTAGAAGGCAACGGGGAGGAGCGCGATCTGGGTCACCGTGGACGGGATGCCGAGGATCTCCGCGACGGTCTGTTCGTGTTCGAGGTGGAACGTGGTCCACGCCGACCCGAGCCCGCGGGCGCGGGCGGCGAGCTGGAAGCTCCAGACACCTGGCGCCACGCTGCCGTGGTACGCCGCGATGTCACCGTTCGAAGCGCCGGCCGGGAGCCGATCGAGCCGGATGGCGAGGACCCAGGCGGGCACGTCGGCGATGTGGTCGACGAGGAACGAGGCCGACTCCACCACCCGCGCCTGGCGCCCCTCGGCATCGGCGCCGCCGGCTTCGAGGTACGGCCGGCCGACCGCCTGGTAGTACGGCGTGATCGCCGCCTTGATCGCAGGATCGTCGATGATCATCCACCGGTTGCGCTCCTGGTTGCCGCCCATCGGTGCATGGCTGGCGATGTCGATGCAGTCGAGGAGCAGCTCCCTCGGCACCGGGCGAGTCAGATCGAGACGCTTGCGCACCTGCTTCGTGGTGGTGAGCAGGAGATCGGCGTTGGCGACATCGATGGACGACATGTCTTCAGCCTGCCAGGACGACGTCGCCGACGTGCTCCCGAGTCGTGTGCCCGTCGTGACGGTCCGGTCGACTCGGAGCTCGGGGCTACAAGGGCACCCGGGTTTTCATCCGTCGCCGGGTATCGACCGTCCCGCCCTGGCGGCTGATCTGGGCCGGACGCGCCGAAAGCGCGCCGGGGCGCGCCGGTTCGCCCTGGGTGTCAGTTCCAGGTGAACCAGGCGGAGGTTTCGGGCTCGCCGGTGGGTGGGATGTAGGGGGCGGGCTCGCTCTGGCCGGTCAGGCTGGGCGGGCCCATGACGGGTGGCTCGATCGGTCTCCCATACCGGTCCCGGAACACCAGGGACGCTGGTTCTTCGGGGTTGCCTTCGATCGTGAACTCACCGAGGTGCAAGGCCCGGTGACATCGCCGACAGAGCGAGATGAGGTTGGACGGGATGGTCTCGCCGCCGTCTTCCCAGTAGAGGATGTGGTGCTGGTGGACCCACCCCCGTGACCCGCAGAGCGGATGGGCGCAGCCGCCGTCTCGGTGTTCGAGGTAGCGGCGCTGGGCCCGGTTGACGATCCGTTCGGTCGGGGTGATCCCCAACAGCTTGCCGCCGGAGGTGATGGTCATCCTCACTTCGGCGTCACAGCACAGGTAGCGGTCGAGGGCGTCGGGGAGGTGGACGAGGCTGCCGTGGATCCGCCCCGGACCCAGCGACCCGTCGGGGAGCAGGTCGCGGTGGATCACGATCTGGTTCCGTTCCCCCCGGTGCCCCGTCCGGGCCAGGGTGGCGTCTTCACGGTCCAACGCGTGGTTCGACATCCGCCGGATCGCATCCACGAACGTGACCTCGGCCCCGGCGGCGCCTTCGACCTCGGTGTCGTCGTCGAGGCCGTGGCGGTCCCGGTACTCCGCGTCACGGCACCGCCGCAGACCGTCACGAAACAGCGCCCAATCATCGGCAGCGAGGGTGATGATCGCGGTTCCGGTGCCGTCGCGGTTCTCCCGCAACTCCACCTTCCCGGCCTTCGCTGCCCCCGGATCCGGTTTGTCGACCTCTGGGAGATGGGCCAGCAGCCGGTCGAGCTGCGCCACCGTCCGCCGCACCGCGATCCCCGCGATCTCGACGTCACGGGTGGCGGGGACCTTCCGGGCGATCCTCGACATCATGTCCTCAGAGATCCGCCCCTCCCGGAACAACCCGAAGCACGCAGGGAGCTCGTCGATCCGGCGGGCGATCTGGGTCAGGTTCCCGGCCCGAT